>NZ_PKUB01000029.1:78527-92092 GCF_002868845.1 Desulfuromonas sp. | reverse complement strand
GGGGTAGGATGCCTCCTCTTTGGCGCCGGTGCCATAGGTCAGGCTGTCGCCAAAGGCGAGGACGACCGCACCGGGCGCCAGTGGCGCGATTCGCTCCGGTGTCTTGCAGCCGAGGAGTGAAAAAAGTACCAGGCCAGCCAAAAGGAGTGCCGAGCGAATGAGGAGCCTGATAGGTGTGAGGGGTATGGCAGGGCCGGAGTTCGGTTTCATCTTTCGGTGCCCCTTGAAGTGTATGGTTTGCTCAAATTCTATTGATTATAAACAGCTTTTTGAAAATTCGGAACCTGTTTCTGCGCCCCGCGCGGAGTTCCCGGCCCATGTGGGATGTCTCGCTCCTGCTGTGGCCACCTTGAGGGGCGGGGTATCCCTTGAAATGGGCTGAGAGAATAAAGTTTCAGGGATTTGCCCTTGATCGCCTGCGCATTGGGGTTCCGAGTGTGCCGGCTTCGAGAGATGGAGGGTAAATCCCAGCCAGGAGGTCAAATAGGATTTGTGTCAAGAAGAGAAAGGCCCTTGCATTAGAGGCTTTTATTGTTTAAGGTGCCAGACACGCTCTATTATAGATTTCCAATATACCCAGTTCCGGGGGGGGGGGTAAGGGATGGGGGAACCGAAACCAAAGGACAATGCCAGTGAGTCTTTACATGCATACCTTGTCGGGCGCAACAAGTTTCAGAACCACGTCGTTGCCTCTGCCATGCAATCTGACCGGATTGGAAAATGCTTTGTGGTTGACACCCTCGCCAAGGTCCCTTCGGGAATCGCCGGTCCCTCCTCGCGGCGGAACCTGGTCCTGTTTGAATGTTTCGGCCTGGAGGTTGTCGAGATCCTTGCACTTTTGCAGGGCGATCTACATGCCATAGCCTCCCAATACCTGGTCGCCCTTTTCAACCTCAGGGCAGGGTCAGGCGTGGAAAAAACCGCGCTTCAGAAAGGGGTTCGGGGCTATTTTTACGAAAAGGATTCCATGGCCATTGTGAACAAGGGGATCGATTCCATGCTGGCGGGGGAGCTCTGGGTGACCCGGCAGGTGCTGGAGGACTCCCTGCTTGCCAGTAGGGACTCGGAAGTGGGAAAAGCCCGATTCCCGCAAAAAAATGGCCCCGGCAACCTGACTTCACGAGAGGTCGATGTTCTCGCCCTGTTGACCGGGGGGGCCACCAACGAAGGCATCGCCGAGAGACTCTGCATCAGCGTCAACACCGTTCGCACCCACGTTTACAATATTTTCAAAAAAATCAAGGTCAACAGTCGCCTCCAGGCCTCCCTCTGGGCTGCGGAAAACCTCTAGACCCTACGATTAAATCATTAAGCCCCGTAAAATCACGTAGTCTTGCGCCTCCCTTCAGGGCAGGTGCTTTCCCCCCATCAACGCCTTCCCTTTTCCCCGATTTCCTCCCGCCAGTCTTTTCATCCCTTTCGTATCTGGGCCGTCCGCATTACGTACCTCCACGGACCATCTTCTCATCCCTGCTCGTCCTGAAAATACGAACCAAAATCATGCAAGCTGCGCATTGGAAAATCCTTAAATCTCTCTATTCTCTGTTTCGAGGCTTTAGACCATCGTGCCCGGAAGGAGATTTGGACTTTGCGCAAAGAAGAGAGAAGAGCACAGGGCCGCTTCCATCTTAGGGTGCCGGCGACCGTGATCGTGGGGGACGGCAGTCTTCCAGAGACCCTGCATCTCATCACCACGAATCTTTCCAGCAAAGGGGTTTTTCTAAAAGCGGAGCGTCCCCTGAGCGCGGGGAGCGGGGTCGCCGTTAAGCTGATTATAAGAATTGAAAAGCTTCGCAAATTTTTTCAGGAAGACTATGTGGCCGTCAATTTGGTCGGGAAGGTTCTGCGAACCGAGGAGCAAGGGATGGCCGTAGGATTCGACAATGGCTACTCACTCTTTCCGTTTGGTAAATGAGGGCAAAGCGATGCGAGCGACCCGGATGACTTTTTATAGGATTCTTTTTACGGCGCTTTTTCTCGCCCTGGCGTGGCAAACAGCCTACGGGGCCAGTGAGGCCAACCTGGCCCAGAATGGTTCCTACAACGAGGCCAACATACTCCAAGAATGGAGTGCCGACCTTTTCCCCGCGAGCGACCTCAACATGGTGGCTGCAGAACAGCAGGGCCACGACCACTTCCTGCAAATCGAACAAGGCGGAGCTGCCACCATGGCTGCAGTCTGGCAGAACGGCAACAGCCAGGAGGCTTTGCTGTTCCAGGCTGGCTATGCCAATGAGATCGATTTGCGTCAGTCGGGTTGTGCGAATCGCGTCGAAGTGTCCCAGGAAGGGCAAAACAACTGGGCCGGCTTGGTTCAAAGGGGAGAACAGAACTTTGCTGTCTTGGATCAATATGGCGGCGGCAACATGTTCACCATCACCCAGGATGGCAATGGCAACGTGGCTCGGGTAACTCAGACCAGCTACTGAAGCGGCGGGGGGCTTGTGAAAAAAAACGACGAAAGGAGGGAGGAATTACCGGCTGACGTGGTTTTAGTTCCGTTTCTCGAGGGAGTCAAAACAAATTGTTTCATTCCAAACCCAAAGGAGAAAATAACATGAAAAAGACTCTGCTTGCCTGTGCTCTGATGGCCGTCCTGGCCGCTCCGGCCTTTGCCGGCAGCACCGCTGACATCGATCAGATGGCCGACAACAACACCGCCACCGTCACCCAGACCGGCGATCTGAACTTCGCCGACGTCGACCAGAACAGCGATAACAATACCGCCACCGTCACCCAGGAGCCCGGCGAGGAACTTGGCGGGAACAACAGCGCTACGGTCCTTCAGGACACCGGCATTTCGAACAATGCAACTGTTTTCCAGAGCGGGGGCGACAACATCGCCGCTGTCGATCAGCACGGCGATTCGAACTGGGCGAGCGTTGAGCAGGACGGTACCGGCAACCAGGCCTATGCTTCTCAGACCGGCTCGAGTAATGCTATCTCAGAGCATGGCATCGGCATCGGTCAGTACGGGGTCGATAACCTGGCCAACGTGACCCAGGACGGGGATGCTCATTGGGCCAATGTCTACCAGGAAGGAGATCGCAACGACGCCACCATCAATCAGGTTGCCAGCCCCTACCAGTGGGATGCCCATATCACCCAGTTTGGCGACGACAACGTGGCCGACATCAATCAGAATACTCCTGCAGTGCTAGGCGATAACGAAGCCTACGTGACCCAGGAAGGCAACTTGAATCAGGCTTACGTGGATCAGACCGCTGAGATCGTTGATGCTTCCATTGATCAGGTCGGCAACGAGAACTATGCGGAGGTTGTACAGTCCGGCTACGATGCATGGCTTGACCTCGACCAGACCGGCGATTTGAACCAGGCCTTTGTTGATCAGACGGGCATGACTGCTGAGGCCCATGTAAACCAGGCTGGCGATGGCAACTACGCCGACGTCGATCAGGCCGGTGAGGGCAATTACCTCGACCTCGACCAGCTCGGAGCTGGCGACAACGAGGCCTATGTCACTCAAGGCGGTTTCGCCAACGAAGCGTACGTCCTGCAGAACGGCCTCGGCAATATCGCAAACGTCACCCAGACCGTGGGCGGCAACGTGGCCAACATCGACTCCATCGGCAACGGCAACACCGCTACCGTAACCCAGAACTAGCCAATCGGCATGGTCAGGCAGGTCCTCCGTGCACGGTGCGGGGGATCTGCCTTCACAGAGAAGGGGCAAGACTATGAAAGAAATTCTGCTTTCTTGTGCCCTGATGGTGGTTCTGGCCGCCCCGGCTTTTGCTGGAAACGTAGCGGACATTGACCAGATCGGTGACTCTAACAGCGCTACCGTTGAACATGGCGAAGGTTTGGAGAATGGGAATGTCGGGATCATCAACCAGACTGGTGACTTCAACAGCGCGGCCGTTGAACAGGTAAACGGAAACCGTGCCGAGGTTGACCAAGCAGGTGACCGCAACAGCGCCACCGTTTGGCAAGGATGGGATACCTTTGCTGACATTGACCAGACTGGTGACCTAAACAGCGCTATCGTTTGGCATGGTTTTGATGAGCATGCCTTTATTGATCAGACTGGTGACCGCAACAGCGCCACTGTCGGACAACACGGGACGGATCACGGCGCATATGTTACGCAACTTGGCGATGACAACAGCGCCACCATTAATCAGCAAGGTGTTTTTGACACTGGTCGCATTTCTCAGGTTGGCAATGAAAACGTGGCTATATTGGACCAGGAGGGTGGATATGAAAATACAGCCACCGTCAGCCAGGAGGGTGACCGCAACCAGGCCACCGCCAGTCAGAGCGGCTTTTGGGTCGATTCGGAGGTTGCCCAGGTAGGCGAAGACAATATTGCCGATATCAACCAGAACGGCGACCGCAATGTCCTCGAACTCGATCAATTCGGCAGCTCCAACAACGCCACCGTCTCTCAGGCCGACCTTTCCAACGCAGCGTATATCTTCCAGGAAGGCGCTGACAACATCGCCACCGTCACCCAGACCGTGGGCGGCAATATGGCCTATGTCGACTCCTACGGAAAGGGCAATATCGCAAACGTCACTCAGAACTAGCCATTTGACATAACTCAGGCAGATTCGCCCTGCACAGGAGGAGACTCTGCCCTCAAAAAGAAAGGGAAAGACCATGAAGAAGACTTTGGTCGCCTGCGCTCTGATGATCGCTCTTGTCGCCCCGGCCTTTGCCGGCAGTGAAGCGGACATCGATCAGAACGGGGACGCGAACCTCGCCGCGGCCACCCAGACCGGTGACCTCAACAACGCCACCATTGCACAAAACGGCACCGCCAACGACGCCGATGTAATGCAGTTCGGCGCTGGCAACAGCGCCACCGTAACCCAGAGCACCATCGAAACCGTCGCTGATGTTGACCAGGTGGGCAACGACAATGTCGCAGAGATCACTCAACTTGACAATGTCGATGAGGGCCTTTCCACTGCGATTGCATACCAGGAGGGCGATCTCAACAACGCGACCATCGATCAGCGGAACGATGCGAACTACGGCAGCGTTTCTCAGGTCGGAGCCGGGAACACCGCCACTCTCGACCAGGCCGGTGGCTTCAACGAGGCCAGGATCGAGCAGGTAGGTGATAGCAACCAGGCCTATGCCACCCAGACCGGTGATGGCAATGCCCTCTCTGAGTGGGGCGGCATCGGTGTAGGCCAGTACGGCGACGAGAACGTGGCCAACGTAAACCAGGATGGCGAAACGAATTGGGCCGAGGTCTATCAGGAGGGTGACCGCAACCAGGCCACCATCAACCAGGTTGCGAGCCCTTGGCAATGGGATGCTAACATCAACCAGGTCGGCGATGACAACATTGCCGACATCGATCAGAACACCCCGGGTGAATGGGGAGCCAACATTGCTATGGTGGACCAGGTCGGCAATTTCAACGGGGCCGATGTGGTGCAGACTGGGTTTGATGCCGAGGCGTATGTCTATCAGGAAGGTGACGGCAACATCGCCGACGTCGACCAGCTCGGCGAGGGCAACTACCTCGAGCTCGATCAACTCGGCCTCTGCAACAATGACGCCACTGTGTCCCAGAACGGCCTTTACAACGAAGCTTTGATTCTCCAGGACGGTAGCGGCAATATCGCCACCGTCACCCAGGCCGTGGGCGGCAACATGGCCTTTGTTGACTCCATTGGCGACGGCAACACCGCCAACGTCACCCAGAACTAGGCCCTTCGGATAAGCAGGGTGCGTCCCGCCGCAGCGGGGCGCGCCCTTTCGAGCGAAAGGACAAGACTATGAAGAAAATAGTACTGGCCCTGGCCCTGGCGGCGCTGCTGGCCGGCCCGGCGGCCGCCGCCGACAACCTGGCCGATATTGACCAGGCTGGCGACGATAACACCGCCTCCGCCACCCAGACGAGCGTCGCCGCCGGCGACTACAACCAGGCATACCAGTTACAGAATGGCAATGAAAACTCCGCTACCGTCACCCAGACGGGCAACAATGCGCAGGGGATCCACGGTCCGGTCGGGTTCGCCGCCGAGCAGTACCAAGTCGGCGATGGCAACAGCGCCACCATCGATCAGAACGGCACCGACAACATGGCCTACCAGGACCAGGCCGGTGACGGCAACAGCGCCGAGACCATCCAAATCGGTACCGCCAACACCGCCTACCAGAATCAGCTCGGTTTCGGCAACAGCGCCGAAGCCTACCAGGAGGGCAACCAGAACAACCGCAATTCCTGGCAGGTGGATCAGTTCCAGGAAGGCAATAACAACACCGCGCGGGTGAGCCAGATCGGCGATTTCAACACCGTTTCCCAGCACCAGAACGGTGACGGCAACTACGCCGAGGCCAACCAGTCCGGCAACTGGAACAACCTCACCGAGGGGCAGATTCAGCAGAGCCAGGAGGGCAACCTCAACTCGGCCGTCTCCACCCAGGCCGGTGACCGGAACTGGGGCACCCAGAGCCAGACCGGCGACGGCAACAGCGTTACCCTGGAGCAGGGCGGCATTATGCACAACGCCACCCAGATGCAGATGGGCAACGACAACACCGCCAATATCAACCAGACCGGGGATGACAGCGGGTTTAACACCGCCTACCAGAACCAGTTCGGCGACGGTAACACCGCGACCATTGATCAAACCGGCTCCAATAACGGCATGAACGCGGCGCAGTCTGCCCTCTGGGGGGCCGAGCAGTACCAGACGGGCGACCGCAACGATGCCTCCATCAGCCAGAACGGCACCGGCAACTACGCCAGCCAGGACCAGGAGGGCGACGACAATATTGCCAGCGCTCATCAGGAGGGCGACGGCAACGTCGCCGTGCAGCATCAGGACGGCAATGGCAACAATAGCCAAGTCTATTATGGTATTAACGATTTCCCGTATGGAGCCAACATCGAGCAGTACGGCGATGACAACCTCGCCATCCAGCATCAGCACGGCGACGACAACGCAGCCTATATGGTTCAGGACAGCAGCGCTTCCGCCGGGAGCAACAGGGCCAAGGTCGGCCAGAAGGGCAGCGCAAACAGCGCCACCGTCGGGCAGTGGGGCAGTCAAACCGGGGCCGCGACCCTGACCGGCGATCTTATGGAATACGGCGCCGAGGTCTACCAGATGGGAGACGGGAACATCGCGGGTCTCGGCCAGGGGGGCAACGACAACTACGCCCTCATCGAGCAGGGGCTACGCCCCGCCGGGCCGGGTTTGCCGCCCGAGGGTGTCTCAAACGACAACTTCGCCTATGTCTACCAGGACGGCAACCTCAACTGGACCACGGTGCGCCAGACCGGACTCGGCGGTCACGGTGCCAATGTCGACCAGTTCGGTGACAGCAACAGCGCCGTGGTGGTACAGGCCCAGTAGCAACCCGTAAAAGGCAGAGTCTCCCCCCCCCGGCCAGGGCTGGAGACCCTGAATCATGATGCCGTGCAACAGGGGCGGCTCGTCCCAAGCGGGCGGGCCGCCTTGCACTTATGGCAGTAGAATTGTAAAAATTTAATTGACTGTTGTTATTGAAGGGGCTAAGCTTTTGTCGGAGCATTGGTTATTTCATTGGAACTAGTTTTCCCCCCCCATGACCGGTTTGCTTCAGCTGGGTCAGCGGGTAATCCCTTTTTGAATGGCAGGTGTCATACACGGTGAAGACGCTTACGGGAGCGAGAGGTTCTCTCTTATTAGTCCTGCTTGCGTTGAGCGTGTTGGTGCGGCCCGTGGCCAGCGTTGCCGACCCCGAGGTCAACGGGCTTCTCATCGACCAGACCCGCACCCGGATTGGACAGGATTTATATCGCCACTTTTGCACCCTGTGGGGTAATCCGAACATCCCCATCCGCTACAACATTGTCATCAAGGAGATCCCGGACGCGCGCTGGGGGAGCTTTATCGCCGTCGAGGTCAACGGTCGCCCGGCTTACCGCACCACCTTGCGTCCCCGCTCCGGAGGGGCGGAGGAAGCGGCCAAACAGGCCATTCCCAGGGTTCGCGGCTACCTGCGCTACCTCATCGACACCAACGGCGGCCAGGACACCGAGGACCTCAAGGGCGATGGATACTGAAGGAGAGTATGGGATGAAACGACGCATTGTATGCCTGCTGGGCCTAGCCGCGCTCCTGTTTACGGTGGCCGCCCCGGTTCACTCGACGGAACTTGTCTACACACCGATCAACCCGTCCTTCGGTGGTCCGTCCTCAAATGGCGGTTTCCTGCTCGGCGCCGCCGAGGCCCAGAATAAGCACACGGAGGGTTCATCCTCCTATCGCAGGGACCCCATCGACAGCTTTGAAGAGAGCCTCGTGCGTAGGATTTTGAGCAACTTGGCGGGCGAAATCGTGGGTCAGGCATTCGGCGATTACGAGAGTCTGCCCGAGGGACACTACGAGTTCGGCGATTATCTCATCGACGTCAACAACTGGGACGGCCTCGACCTGACGGTGACCATCACCGATGTCGGCACGGGCAACGAAACCACCATCGAGGTTCCGCAACTCTACTGATCTGGAGTTTCCACATGTTTTTGCAGTACCTCCCCGTCAGGGTATCGGCTCTTTGCATGATCCTGCTGTTGCTCGCCGGTTGCAGCCCCTTCATTCAGCCCGCCCGAGTGGCATCGGTCACGCCGACGTATCGGGACCTGATTGCCCTGCCCGCCCCCAAGGGCAAGATCAAGGTGGCCGTCTACAATTTTCGCGACCAGACCTGGCAATACAAGCCCCTTCCCAACGTCAGTTCCTTTTCCACCGCTGTGACTCAGGGGTCAACGGCGGTCCTCAATCAGACTCTCAAGGATTCAGGTTGGTTCATTCCGGTGGAGCGCGAGGGCCTGCAGAACCTGCTTACCGAACGCAAGATCATCCGTGCCGCCCTGGAAAAACAGGGGCAGGATCTGGCACAAACTCTGCCCCCCCTGGATATGGCCAACGTTATTATAGAAGGCGGAGTCATTGGTTATGATACCAACATCGTCACCGGAGGACTGGGAGGCAAATACTTCGGCGTCGGCGGTGCCACCGAGTGCCGCAAGGACCGGATCACTGTCTGTCTGCGGGCGGTGGACGTTCGCAGTGGACGCATCCTCAAATCGGTGACTACCACCAAAACGGTTCTTTCGCGGGAGGTGAGTGCCGGCGTTTTCCGCTTTATCAGCTACAAGCGGCTTCTTGAGGCCGAGACGGGACTGACGACCAACGAGCCGGTGCACTTGGCGGTCACCGGGGCCATTGAAAAAGCCGTTGTGGGGTTGGTCGTGGAGGGGATTCTCGATGGGATCTGGGCCCTGGAAGACCCGGGTGAAATGCAGACCCCGGTCATTCAGGACTACTTGGCCGAGGCCGAGGACGCCAACCGTTTCCTCACCGCTCGGGAGGATCCTCTGGGTGATGAGGGGTAGGAGGTTTTTCCTCTGGGGAATCGGGGGCATTGTGGGCGCCCTCGCCTTTGCTGGTGCTCCTGCCGGTGCCGCGGATTACCAGGTTTGGCTCGACCGGGAAGCTGAAGGCCGGAGGCTGGCGGTGACGGGCTACTGCCTTGCCCCGGCCAGCGGTTCCCTCACCTATAGCCTCCGGGCGCTGAAGCGAGGCGGCGGGGGGAATGTTAGCACTTCTCAGGAGGGGCGGGTGATGGCCCGGGAGGGTTTGCCCTCCCGGCTGTCGCGCATGGCCCTGGAGAGTGGTCCGGGGAGCACCGTGGAGGTCGGTTTGCGACTTTACCGCGAGGGGGTCCTGGTGGCCGAAACCTCGCAGACCTACCCGGCCGAAGAGGAATAAATTCGCTCCCCCCCGGCGGCCGACCCCGCCTAAGCGAGGGCAGCGGTTTTTTCCGGATCGCAAAAACTGATTCCGATCGAAGGCCCACCGGCCGCGCCAAAAGAAAACGGACCTTGACGGGTCCGTTTTCTTGTTCAGGTGAGCAACGGTTATTTATTTAGTGGCCGAACCGCAGGTGGAGACCGCCACGGTAGCTTCGATGAAGGTCGTGCAAGCAGACGTACACCGAACCGCTACGGAAGCAGGCCGACAGGCCTAAATACCCCTTGTAACCCCTGTGGGGGGAGCCGTATCGCCGGTGAGCGTTGGGATAGGGGTCGTAGTAGCCGTACCGGTCGTGGCTCTGGTGCGGTTTATGGAAACGGTGAGCGCCCTTGTGGGAGTAGAACCTGTGATCGTCCCCCCGGGGATCGCCCTGCTTCAGCTTCGGACGGGCGTACTCCCTCTGCCCGGTGGTCAGGTGGCGCGAAGAGGCGCTCAGCAACGGCTCCTCCTCCGTTCCGGCCTCCATCTGAGCAAAGGCGGGACCGCTGTTCAGAAACCGGTCTTCGGCCCACGCGACGGTGCCGCCGGTCAACAGGACGGCTGCCGCCAGGGCTATCATTAAACTCCACGTTGCGAGACGGAACATTCTCCTCACCTCCCTGTCCCCATTATACCCCGGGGGCCGAAGGGGGGGATAGGCGGGAGGGATGAAGATTGGTCTCGGGCCGTGGCGGGAGGGAGGCTACTTCTCCACTTTCTGCAGCTCCCTCGCACGGTCGGCAGTCAGGTCCGCCGCGGTGAAGGCCTTCGTTTCGGGAAGCCGCAGGGTGAACTCGGCGGTGGGGTCGATGGCCAGGGTGGCCTGCTCCACCTCGAAAGCCAGAACGTGGCCTCCGGCCTTGCGATCGGCGCTCAGGAAATGGAGGTGGTAGCCGGGGACGTTGATTCCCTTGACAAAGGCCGGGCAGCGGAAACCGACGATGGTCCCTTCTGCCTCGGAAAAGTCAAAGATCGGCTGCTGCTTGACCACCTCCACCAGGGGGCGGTAAGGCTTTTGCTGGCCGGGGACGCTGCGGGTTTTCATGGTCCGGAAGCGGCCCTCCATGCGGAAGGCGTAGAAGAGGTTGTCCGTCGGCAGAAGCCCGTCCACAAGGGTCTCCAGGGCGGTGAAGTCGGTTCCCGGGGGGATGTCCACGCGTCGGTCGGCGTCGAAGAAGGTGACCGCGGCGAAGGGAGTGGTCACCCCGTCATCGACCGTTCGTACCGAGCCGTCGGAGCGCACCTGGAAGACCTGGCCGTCGATCATGACCAGTTCCCCGTCCAGGGCGTGAAAGGTGCCGATCCCCAGGTCGCCCGCCTCCCGGAGGGACCCCACGGGGGCCACTCCGTCGTAGAGCCCTCCCAGAAGGGCGTCGATGGTGGAGACCTGGGTCAGGGTGTCCCTCCCGGCAAAAGCCCCGGAGGGCAGGGCGAGCAGGCAGAGCAGGGCGATGGCCGGCAAGGCGGCTTTTTTGATCATGATGTCCACTCCTTTTCAATGAAAAAACAGGCCGGTGAAATTCCCGGCGAGGCATGGTGGGCATTATCGTCTTGCCATGAGGAAAAAGCAAGGGGCGGGCGCGCCGCGGGCAGGCGCCATCGTCGTTCTCCATGCTTTGGGGGAAGCGAGTCGCGCCCGCCCTCCCTGCGGTTCGATCCGTTGATTATCAACCTGCGGATGGTAAATGTCGGCAGGTGCCGGCCCGGCCCTTGAGGCCGGCGCCGAGTTCCGGTATGGTGAGCCGAATGATTCCTTCAGGGGGGGAGGTTGCCGGTGAACGACGAATTCAAGCTCGATTTTCAGGTGCGGGACTATGAGTGCGACATGCAGGGGGTGGTGAACAACGCAGTCTACCAGAATTACCTGGAGCACACCCGCCACGAGTTTCTCAAGAGCCTGGGACTCGACTTTGCCGAGTTGACCCGGCAGGGGGTCAATCTGGTCGTGGTGCGGGCCGAACTCGACTACAAGAGCCCCCTGAAAAGCGGCGACCGCTTCTGGATCGGCACCCGCCTGGAGCGGATATCGCCCCTGCGCTTAGCCTTTCACCAGGATATTTGTCGCGAGCCCGACGGCGCCCCGGTGCTCAAGGCTCGAATCATCGGGACCGCCCTCGGCGACAGGGGGCGCCCCCGGCTGCCGCGGCAGATCGCCGAAGCGCTGGGGGGATAGCACGAGGAAAGGCGGCAGGAAAAGGCCGCCTTTTCTGTGCCTGCGCCCGGCAGGGCGCATCGGGGGGATGGCTCAATCGTGTTCCAGGACCTCGTCGTGGTCGACATCCTCCCACCGGTAGCGGCTGTAGTCCGGGACCTTGCGGTGCAGTTCCTTCTCCAGCAGGGGCGAGGAGAACATCAGGTCCGCGGTGGAGCGGTTGCCGGCGGTGGGGACGTTCCAGACCGCGGCCACCCTGAGCAGGGCCCTGACGTCGGGGTCGTTAGGCTGCGCCTCCAAGGGGTCCCAGAAGAAGACCAGGATGTCGATTTCTCCCCTGGCGATCATCGCGCCGATTTCCAGGTCGCCGCCGAGGGGGCCGCTCCCGACCTTGCTCACATCCAGGCGCAACCTCTTCGCGAGGGGGTTCCCCGTCGTTTCCGTGCCCCACAGCCGGTGGCGGGCAAGCAGGTTGCGGTGTGCCTTGGCCCAGTCGAGCAGTTGGGGCTTCTGGTTGTCGTGAGCGATCAGGGCGATCCTCTTTTGGCCGGCGGCAGTGCTCATTTCCATCTCCCCGGGCGATGGTCGGTTACCTGTCGGTTCACTCCCAGGGCCCGCTCCGGGGCCTCGATGCGCCCTTCGAGCGTCTCTACCGTCTCCTCCAGGCCCGCGGCCGCCGCGGGACCGGCGAACAGGGTCATCACCAAGGCCAGGCAAATCGAAACGACTTTGACGCCCATGTTTTTCTACAGGATGAGTGGACTTTTCCCTGAAGTTTAGCCGAAAAGGCGGGAGGGGCAATGGAGGCCGGCGGCGTACCCGAACGGGCCTTTCGCCGCCCGGCCGAATGGTCTATGATGGCATCTACTCCCTTCAAGAGGTGTTCATGAGATCCGTCGGCCTCGTCTACCTGGTCCTGATCCTGGCGGCCTACGCTCTGCTCTATCGCGTCTCCCCGGACAAGACGCGCCAGAGCCTTCAGGCGGCGGTCCGCTCGCTGGTCAAGGTGCTGCCCTTCCTCGTGGCGATTTTCGCGCTCATCGGCCTGTTCCAGGCCTTCGTGCCGCCCGCCCAGATCGAGGCGCGGTTCGGTGCTTCGGCCGGCTGGGCGTAATTGCTGAGCGGGGGACTGCTCGGGGCCGTCGCCATGGGACCGCCGGTCGCCGCCTTCCCCCTGGCCGGGTCGCTGCTCGACGCTGGCGCCTGGCCTCCGGCGGTGGCCGCCTTTATCGTGGCCTGGGTTTCGGTCGGGATAATCTCCCTTCCCTTCGAGGCCGAGACCTTCGGCTTCCGCTTCGCCCTGACCCGCAACCTCATCACCTTTCTCGCCGCCCTCCTCATCGGTCTGCTGATCGGGGTCTGGGTATGAGCCGGTCCGGGCGGGAGGGTTTCAGCTGGTGGGCCCTGGTCCGTTCCCAGTGGCTGTTGCTGCTGGCCATGGGGCTCTTCGTCTGGGCCTTCAGGGTCGATGCCGGCCGCGCCCTGCAGGGCCTTCAGGTCGGGATGGGAACCTTCTGGTCGGTCAGCCTGATCATCGTCGCGGTCATGGGACTGGTGGGCCTGGTCCAGGTCTGGGTCAGCCGCGACCTTGTGGGGCGACTTCTCGGAAAGGAGGGCGGGCTGCGTGCCCTGCTGCTGGCCGCCGT
>NZ_PKUB01000029.1:0-78501 GCF_002868845.1 Desulfuromonas sp. | reverse complement strand
CTGGGCGGTGGTGGGCACGGTCCTGGCCGTGTACGCGGTCAAGCCGCCGATGATCCCCCTGGAAATGGAGTTTCTCGGGCTGCGCTTCTCCCTGCTGCGTACCCTGTTCACGGTGCTGCTGGCCATTCCCATCGGGCTGGCGGTGGAGGCGGTCATGGAATGGCCGCGGGGCAAGGGGTGATGCGTTAATAATGAGTGGAGGGGAGGCGACCGGGGAGCGGCCTCCTTTTTGGGGGAACCGAAGAGTCTTGGGCCGCGGTGAGGGGACCCTTTAGGCGGTCGGGCACGGGCGGAATTTTTGGACATTGCGGTCAATTTTTGTTGTGGAAAATGCGCTTCGCCGGTATATTCCGCGCCGCGCGTTATAATGAAAGTCTAAGTCCTACGGGGTCGGAGGAGGGCGGCATGGCGGAAAGGGGTCTTGAGCGCAGGAGGGGGGGCGACGCTCCTGCGTTGACCGTGGGTTGGAGGGAATGGGTCGCCCTGCCGGGGTTGGCAATCCCGGCCGTCAAGGCCAAGGTCGATACCGGCGCCCGGACTTCCGCCCTGCACGCCTTCTTCGTGGAGAGTTTCGAGGACGGGGGGGTGAGCATGGTGCGTTTCGGGATCCACCCTCTCCAGAAGCGACTGAGTCCGGAACTTCTCTGCGTGGCACCGGTCAAGGACCGGCGCCTGGTGTCCGATTCGGGCGGGCACCGGGAGTGGCGCTACGTCATCGAAACCCCGATGCGTCTCGGCGGCCGGGAGTGGCCGATTGAAATCACCCTGACCAACCGGGATACCATGCGCTTTCGCATGCTCCTCGGGCGTACCGCCATGGAGGGTCGCCTGCTGGTGGCTCCCGGGGTTTCTTATCTCTGTGGGCGGGGGCTTGCCAAGGCCTACCGCGATACTCCGAAGCGGGGGGACTGATGAAAATTGCCATTCTGTCGCGAAATCCTGAACTCTACTCCACCCGCCGCCTGGTCGAGGCGGGCACCGCCCGCGGCCACGAGATGCTGGTGATCGATCCGCTGCTCTGCTACATGACCATCGCCACCCAGCGCCCTTCCATCCATTACAAGGGCGAGGCCCTGACCGGCATCGACGGCGTCATTCCCCGGATCGGCGCCTCGATCACCTTCTACGGCACCGCGGTGGTGCGCCAGTTCGAGATGATGGGGGTCTACAGCGTCAACGAGTCGGTGGCGATCAGTCGCTCCCGGGACAAACTGCGCTCCCTTCAGTTGCTGGCCCGAAAAGGTATCGGTCTGCCGGTGACCGGTTTCGCCCACTCCACCAAGTTCACCGGGGACCTGATTGATCAGGTCGGCGGCGCGCCTCTGGTTATCAAGCTGCTGGAGGGGACTCAGGGTATCGGCGTTGTGCTGGCCGAGACCCAGAAAGCGGCGGAGAGCGTCATCGAGGCTTTCCGTGGCCTCAAGGCCCATTTCCTGGTCCAGGAATTCATCAAGGAGGCCGGCGGCAGCGACATCCGCTGCCTGGTCATCGGTGACCGGGTGGTGGCCTCCATGATACGCCGGGGCAAGGAGGGGGAGTTCCGCTCCAACATCCATCGGGGGGGGACCGCCGAGGTGGTTCGCCTGACCCCCGAGGAGCGTTCCACCGCGGTGCGGGCGGCGCGCATCATGGGGTTGAACGTTGCCGGTGTGGACATCCTGCGTGCCAACCATGGCCCCGTGGTCATGGAGGTCAACTCCTCCCCCGGCCTGGAGGGGATCGAAAAAGCCACGGAAAAGGACATCGCCGGGAAGATCATCGACTGCATGGAGAAGAACGCCAAGCCGAACCGGACCCGGACCCGGGGCAAGGGGTAGAGCCATGGAGGACACCCTGCGCATCGGGCAAACGGAGGTCGCTCCCGGGGAGAGGGTGACCATCGACCTGCCCATCGCCCGCCTCTATACACACACCGAGATGACCATGCCGGTCCACGTGGTGCGCGGCAGGCGCCCCGGGCCCTGTCTTTTCGTCACCGGCGCCATCCACGGAGACGAGATCGTCGGGACGGAGATCGTCCGCCGCCTGCTCAAGCTCAAGCTGACACGGCAGATCCGCGGAACTTTGATCGCCATCCCCATCGTCAACGTCTACGGCTTCGTCAACCATTCCCGCTACCTTCCAGACCGGCGGGACTTGAACCGGTCCTTTCCCGGCAGCGACAAGGGCTCCCTGGCTTCCCAGCTGGCTCGCCTGCTCATGGACGAGATTGCCTGCCATTGCACCCACGGCATCGATCTTCATGCCGGATCGAACCATCGCAACAACCTGCCCCAGATCCGCGCCTGCCTGGACGACCCGGAGACGGCGCGTCTGGCCAGGAATTTCGGAGCCCCGATCGTTATCGACTCGCGCCTGCGCGACGGCTCGCTGCGCGAGGCTGTGCGGGAGAAGGGGATACCGGTCCTGCTCTACGAGGGGGGCGAGGCGCTGCGCTTCAGCGAACTGGCCATCGGCGTCGGCCTGCGGGGAATCGTCGCCATTATGCGCGACATCGGCCTGCTTCCGGCGCGGCGGCTGGGCAGAACCCCTCCCGAACCCCTCGTGGCCCGGGCGAATTCCTGGGTGCGTGCACCGGTGAGCGGGATCCTGCCCAGGATGGCCGAGCTCGGCACCCGGGTTGCGGCAGGCGATGTGCTGGCCACCATTGCAGACCCCTTTGGCGAGGTGGAGGAGGAGGTGCATTCCACAGTCTCCGGGGTGGTCATCGGGCGCCTCAACCTGCCCATGGTGCATCGGGGGGACGCCCTGTTCAACATCGCCCACCTCGACGCGGCCAAGGCGGAACCGGGAGCTCTGGAGGTTCTTGACACCTACCTGACCCCCGAGGGCGGCGTCAGCGAGGAGGAGCGCCTCTGACCCGGGGCAGCCTACCTGTTTTGGACGGGGCCAGGTCCGGGCGCCATGGCCGTCCCCCGAGCCGAGGGCAATGGACGAGCGCAACCCGACGGGGTCCCAATCGGCTGTCGTCGGAGAACCGGGTTTCCGCTACAATAGAAGGAAAGACCGGTTTCTCCCGGTCAGCTATCGGAGGTGACACCATGCAGCGCAGTGTATCCCTTTTCCCCCTGATCCTGGCCGCTCTCCTGGCCCTTCCTGCCGGCGCGGCGGCTTTCGAGGCGGTCTTCGCCAAGACCGCGGTCGACCGGTTCGAGATCAAGACCCTGCCGCCCTGCCGGGTCCTGGAGACCTCTCTGGACGGCGACTACTTCGAGCGCTCCGGCGCCCTGTTCAAGACTTTGTTCGCCTATATCCGCAGTCACGACGTCTCCATGACCGTCCCCGTGGAAGCGAGCCTGGAGGCCGCGGGGATGCGCTTCTTCCTGGGCAGCGAGGATCGGGAGCGGCCCCTCGCCGAGGAGGAGGGGGTGCGGGTCGTGGAGCTGCCCCGACGGACCGTTGCCAGTCATGGGGTGCGCGGCGGCTATTCGCGGGACAACGTCCTTGAGGCGAAGGGCAGGCTGGAAGCCTGGCTGAAGAAACGCCCTGAATACCGGCCCGAGGGGGAACCCTACGCCGTATTCTGGAACGCTCCCTACGTTCCCTGGTTCCTCAAGCGGTTCGAGGTGCACGTGCCGATAGAAGAGACAGAGGAATAAAAGTCAAAGCCCAACAGAAAGGGGCGGCCGATCGGCCGCCCCTTTCCCTTTCCATACGCTGTGTCCCGCTCAATCGGTCTGCTCCCGGAAATTTTCCAGCAACCCCGCCAGTTTTCCCCGAACCTCCCGGAGCCCCTCGGGGGTGTAGAAAACCGCCGGCGCCCTTCCCCAGACCGGTGCGGGCCAGGCCGGGTCGGAGCGGTAGCGGACCACGTGGTGCAGATGCAACTGGGGCACCACGTTTCCCAGGGCCGCCACGTTCATCTTGTCCGCTCCGAAGGCGGTGGCGAGCCGCTCGGAGAGGTGGCTGGACTCCCACAGCAGTTGGCGCTGGTCATCCGGTGCGAGCTGGTAGATCTCCCGGATTTCCTTTCGCCGGGGAACCAGGATGCACCAGGGGTAGCTGGCATCGTTCATCAGCAGCAACAGCGAAAGGTCAAAGCGGCCGAGAGGGATGGTGTCGTTCTGCAGTCGGGAATCGAGGGTGAACATGGCGGGCTCCTTTGGGCGGCGGGGGAGAATGGCCGTATCTTGCCATAAAGAGGCGGGCGGAGGAATCGTGAAATTTCCATCATCGGGCTCAAGCGCGGCCGAGAAATCCTGCCGCCGATTTTTTTGGCATTGGAAGTGTTCGGAATGATTGAGTGGATTTTCTCCGAAAAATCAAGCACTTTTAATGCTTGCGGTTGTCCGGTTTTGCGATAAAAGAACATCAAGGGCGATTTTCCGGGCCAATAAAAACCGCTTCGGGACGCCACCTGACCTGTTCAGGTTCCCGCCATTTCGAATACGCTAGACGGGAAGGAGTTAGACCATGACATCGATACTCGAAACAATCGGCCAGGCACTGGGGAAGGACGAGGTCCGTTCGATCAGCCGCCAGATCGGAGCGGACGAGAGAGCCACCGCCAACGCCCTGGACACCTCTCTTCCTGCCTTGATCGGGGCCCTTAACCGCAACGCTTCGCAGGGAGGCGGAGCCCAGGACATCTTCAACGCCGTTGCGCGCGACCACGACGGGAGCCTGCTGGACCACCTCGGCGATTTTATCAGCCATTCCCAGGACGGCCCGGGAGAAGGTATTCTCGGCCACCTCTTCGGCAATCGCAGGCCGACCGTGGAGGCCGGTTTGAGTCGGGCCAGCGGCCTGGACGGCGGCACGATGGGGAAACTGCTCTCCATCCTTGCGCCGGTGGTGATGGGAGCGATCGGCAAGGCCCAGCGCTCAAGCCACCTCGATGCGGGGGGCCTCGGCAGGCTCCTCAACGACGAAAGCCGCAAGGTGGAACAAACAAACCCCCAAGCCATGGGCAGCTTGTCGCGGCTTCTGGATGCCGATAACGACGGGGATGTGGATCTCGGCGACCTCACCAGGCACGGTTTCGGCCTGCTGAGCAAGTTGCTGCATTGAATCCGACCCCCCTGAACCACCGAAATCAACCTCAATCCGAACGGGAGGAGACAATGGGACTTTTGGATTTTGTCAAGGATGCCGGTGAAAAGATATTCGAGTTCGCCTCCGGCACCAGCGAGGCGAAAGAGCTGGAAGCGGGTCAGAAACTGACCGACGTCATCACGGGCCTCGGGCTCAGGGCCGACAACCTGGCCATCACGTTCAACAGCGGCATCGCAACGGTCCGGGGGACGGCCCCCACGCAGGAGGAAAAGGAGAAAATCCTCCTCGCCCTCGGAAACACCCGGGGGGTGGCGAAGGTTGACGACCAGCTTCAGGTCAGCAAGAGGGAGCCGGAAGCGACCTTTTACACGGTCACGAGCGGCGATACCCTGTCGAAAATAGCCAAGAACTTTTACGGCGACAGCAACAGGTACATGCTGATTTTCGAGGCCAACAGGCCCATGCTCAAGGACCCGAACAAAATTTATCCGGGGCAGATGTTGCGGATACCTCCGCTGCATTAAGAAAGCCGTGCCGGAAGAGGCGAAGTGTCTGGAGCATGCGCGGCAATGCATGCCTGGAATGGTCCTCCCCGACGGGCAGTCCGGGGATTCTCCTTGACACGGATTTTCCCGCGATGTTAGACTTATCTTTGATAAACGCTGTTCCAGGATAAAAACGAATCTATCGTAAGCCCCGGAATGCACCGGGGCTTTTTTTTGTGGGACCGCAGAAAGAAGGAATTTGATGGAGTTCAACGCATTCGATTTTCACCCCAGCGTGGCGGCCGGCGTCACCGCAGAGGGCTATGTCAGCCCGACACCGATCCAGGCGCAGGCCATCCCCCCCGTGATGGAGGGGCGCGACGTCATGGGCCTGGCTCAGACCGGAACCGGCAAGACCGCCGCTTTCGCGCTGCCGATCCTGCACCGCCTGATGCAAGGGGCGCGAGGCCGGGTCCGCGCCCTGGTCATCGCCCCCACCCGCGAACTGGCGGAGCAGATCAACGAGGCCATTCAGAGCCTGGGCCGGCAGACCCGCACCCGCAGTCTCACCGTCTACGGCGGGGTCGGCGTCAACCCCCAGATTCAAAAGCTGAAGCAGGGCGTTGAGGTCGTCGTGGCCTGCCCTGGGCGGTTGCTCGACCATATCGGCCAGGGGACAATCGATCTCTCGAGCCTGGACGTTCTGGTGCTGGACGAGGCGGACCAGATGTTCGACATGGGCTTTTTCCCGGACATCAGGAGGATTTTGAAGCACCTCCCCCGCGAGCGTCAGACCCTCCTGTTCTCGGCGACCATGCCCAAAGAGATCCGGCACCTGGCCAAGGAGGTCCTTTGCGACCCGGTCACCGTTCATGTCGACACCGTCGCGCCGGCGGTCACCGTCAGCCACGCTCTCTACCCGGTGGAGCAGCACCTCAAGACCCCTCTTCTCCTCGAGTTGCTGCAGCATACGGACACCGAGTCTGTGCTGATCTTCACCCGCACCAAGTACCGCGCCAAGCGCCTCGGAGAGAAGCTGGAGAAATCCGGCTACCGGGCGGCCTCCCTGCAGGGCAACCTTTCCCAGAATAAACGGCAGGCGGCGCTGGACGGTTTCCGCAGCGGGACTTTTCAGATCCTGGTGGCGACCGATATCGCGGCACGGGGCATCGACGTGAGCCAGGTTTCTCACGTGGTCAACTACGACATTCCGAACACGACCGAGGCCTACATCCATCGCATCGGTCGAACCGGTCGCGCGGCCCGCAGCGGCGACGCCTTCACCATGGTTGCCGGCGAGGATTCGGCGATGGTTCGCTCCATCGAGCGTGTCCTTGGCGCCTCCATCGAGCGGCGCACCGTGGACGGTTTCGACTACGGCGTTCCCGCTCCGCGCAAGGACCAGTAGTTCGCTCGCCCGCCGCGTCAGCCGAGAAATGCCCGCAAGACCTCGGGGCCCAAGCAGGACGCTCCGCAGGGCGGTGGCGCCCGGGTCGGCACCTCCGCCGGAAAAGGACCCGGACGGCCGCAGCAGGCGAGCAAGCCGGCACCCGGCGGATCTCCCGCAAGGCGCAACCAGCGGCCTCGCCGGGCCCGTTAGCCTGGGCAGTGTTTCGCGATTCCATGATACGCAAGGGCGGCCGGTCGGCCGCCCTTTTTATGAAGACCGGGAGTACCGGGTCTTTGAGCAGGCCCACTCCGGAGGCACACTATGATCGAAATCGGCCGGATCAATGCCCTGAAGGTTGACCACGTAGACGAAAGCGGGGTCTGGATGGAGGCCGGCGAAGAGCGGGTTCTCCTGCCGAAGAAGGAGGCGGCCGACGGCTGCCGGCCTGGCGACCCGTTGAGCGTCTTCATCACCCGCGATGCGGGGGGGAGGGCGGTGGCGACCCTGCGGCGCCCCAAGGCCCAGGTCGGCGAGTTCGCCCTGCTCCGGGTCAGCGAGGTCACCAAGCACGGCGCCTTCCTCGACTGGGGGCTGGAGAAGGATCTGCTGGTCCCCTACAGCGAACAGCCCGAGCGGATGCGGGCCGGGCGCAGGTATCTCGTCAAGGTCTGCCTTGACAGCCTGGGGCGCGTGGTCGGCACCGCCCGCATCGACCGCTGTCTGGAGACCGAAGAGATCGATCTTCGGGACGGGGACGAGGTCGAGCTGACTCTCTGGCAGTTCACCGACCTCGGGGTCAAGGTGATCGTCAACGACCTCTACGGCGGCCTGGTCTACAAGGACGAAATCCGCAGCGGTCTGAAGCGCGGCGACCGGTTCAGAGGGTACGTCAAGCGCATCCGGGAGGACCGAAAGATCGACGTCGCCCTGCGCAAGGTCGGAGGCGAGGGTGTCGAGGAGGCCAAGACGGCGATCCTGGCCGCGTTGCAGGACGGCGGCTTTCTCCCCCTGCATGACCGCAGTTCGCCCGAAGAGATCCAGCTTCTGCTCGGACAGAGCAAGAAGATGTTCAAGAAGGCGGTCGGCGGTCTTTACAAAGCCGGGGTGGTCGAGTTGACCGGGGATGGGATTCGGTTGAAAAAGGCATAACCCGTCGGCGACGGTCGGATCGTTCAACAGACATTCGAGTTCGGGAAAGGAGAAAGGGCGGCCATCGGGCCGCCCTTTCTCGTGGAGGTCAATTCCGGCGTGGCCTTCCTTTCGGGCGGCGGCCGGCCGGTCGTCCCGGGGGCGGAGTGCCGCGGCCGGGGGGGCGACCCTCTTTTTCGGCCAGCAGTTCGGCGCGGGCGTCTTCGCGTCCGCAGAGGCGAAGCGCTTCATCGACGTCGCGGCGGTTTTCGGGAAGGTGCCAGAGGAGCAGCGCCTTCTGCAGGCGCTTCTCCTTGGCCTGGCGCGGAACGTGGACGGCCTCGCCCGTGAAGGGGTCCCGGCCGGTGTGGTAGATGCAGGTGGCAAGGCTCCCCGGGGTCGGGGTGAACTCCTGCACCTGCTCCACCCTCAGGCGGTGGCGGCGCAGGAAAAGGGCGACCTCGACCATGTCCTCCAGGGCACAGCCGGGATGAGCGCTGATGAAGTAGGGGACAACGGCCTGCCGCCGGCCGAGAGCCATGCTGCGGTCGCGGAAGTCCTTCAGGAAGCGGGCGAACATCTGCGGGCCGGGCTTGCGCATGATGCGGGTCACCCTCTCGCTGCTCGATTCGGGGGCGACCTTGAGCAGGCCTCCCACGTGGTGGCGAAGCAGGTCCTCGAAGTAGTCCGGCTGGTGAGGCAACAGGTCGTAGCGGATGCCCGAGGCGATGAACAGGTGCTTGACCGCAGGGTGCCTGCGTAGGTCGCGCAACAGCCTTGCCGCGCGCCGGTCGGAGGTGCGCAGGTGCCGGCATGTGCTGGGAAAGAGGCAGCTGCCGCGGCGGCAGGCCGCCTGGGCCTCCCGGTCGCCGCAGCCGAGGCCGTACATGTTGGCGGTGGGTCCGCCGACGTCCGAGATCGTGCCGCGGAACTCGGGGTGCCGGCTCAGGCGGTCCACCTCGGCCTGGATCGAGCCCGGGGAGCGGGATTGAATCGTTTTACCCTGATGGTGGGTGATGGCGCAGAAGGCGCAGCCGCCGAAGCATCCCCGGTGGCTGGTAACGGAGAACTTGATCTGCTCAAAGGCGGGTATCGGTTCGTGGTATCCCGGGTGTGGCAGCCTTTGAAACGGCAGGGCGTAGACCCGGTCGAGCTGTGTTTCGCTCAAGGGGGCGGAGGGGCGATTGACCACCACCCAGCGCTGGCCGTGGGCCTGGGCCAGCGGCTTCCCGCAGAAAGGGCTGGCCTGCTCGGCGGCGAGGCGGAAAGCCTGGTTGTAGGCTTCCGGGGCCTCCGCGACCTCCTCGAAGGAGGGGAGAGACAGTGCATCGCCCGGAGCGCTGCGGGCGACAAAGGCTGTCCCCGGCAGGTCGTGAACGTTTCCGATCTCCTCTCCTGCCGCCAGGCGCCGGGAGAGGTCCAGGAGGGCGGTTTCCGCCATGCCGAACACCAGCAGGTCGGCCTTGCTGTCGATCAGAACCGAGCGGCGCACCGCGTCGTCCCAGTAGTCGTAGTGGGCCAGGCGCCGCAGACTCGCCTCGATGCCTCCGATCACCGTCGGCAGCCCTTTGAAGGCTCCCTTGATCGCGGCGGTGTAAGCGATGGTCGCCCGGTTGGGGCGCTTTCCCGCCGCGCCACCCGGGGTGTATGCGTCATTGCGGCGCACCTTGCGCGCGGCGGTGTAATGGCTGACCATCGAGTCCATCGCCCCGGAGGAGATCGCCGCGAAGAGGCGCGGGCGCCCCATGGCCTTGAGCGCCTCGGGGGAGCGCCAGTCCGGCTGCCCAAGAATGCCGACCCGGAACCCTTCGGATTCGAGCAACCGGGCCAGCAACGGAGTGCCGAAGGCCGGGTGGTCGATATAGGCGTCGCCGGTGACGAAAAGGACGTCGAGTTGGTCCCAGCCACGCTGTTCCATCTCCGCGCGACAGGTGGGGAGGAAGTCTTTGTTTTTTTCTGTGGTGTTCAGGGCGACAATCCTTGCATGGGGGGGTACACCGCCTATTGTGGACCAGGGACCAAAGGGAATGCAACTGTCCAGTCTTGCCCGGGGGGCTCAGGAGGTCGGGAAGAACCAAAAAAAGAGGGCGGCCAGTCGGCCGCCCTTGTGTCAGGCATGGTGTCTTCCGGGTTCGTGAGGGATCCGGCCATTATCTCTTGGGCTTGAGGAACTCGACGATGTTATTGACGTTTTGAATTTCATAGGAAATGACGGTGTTCTGGTCTTCCTGGAATTTCTGTCTCTTGGCGATAACGCTTTTGAGTTCGTCGATTTTCTCTATAAGGGACTTGATCTCTTTATCGTTCGCATAAATGATCTTTTCGGTTGTCTGGGTCGAGTCTCCTCCGACATTCTTCAGGGTCTCGATCCTCTTGAAGGCGTCGTTCAAAAGGTCTTCTTTTGAAATGCCGGAAACCTCCAGGATGTTCAGCACGGACTGCCTCTTGATGTCTACGGGCAGATTCTCCGGAAGTGCGTTCAGGTAGATTTCGGCCATGAAAATCGTTTTTTTGGCGTCACTCTCCAGTCGTGCATTTCTGTATATTTCTTCTATCGTTAAAGGCTTGTCGCTATCGATCGTTTCTGCCGGGAGGGGTTTTTCCGCGGGGAGAGGTTTTTCCACAGGCACGGCCATGCTTTCCTTGGGTTTTTCGGGCTCTGAAGTGGCTTGCTCGGTTTTGTTCCAATCGGCGACGGGAGCCTTCTCTTCAGGTTTGCTTCCGCTGTCTGCCATGAGAGCCTCGTTGATTTCATTGATGTCGAGCTCTTTTTTATCCGTGGGGCTGTCCTGGTTTTCCATTGCCTTCTCGGTCAATTTCAATCTGTCTAAAAGGGATTTTTTAGCTGCCACGGCAAGAGACCTCCTGGGATTTAAAATTTAATAAATTCTTAATCGCTAAACGGTCATTCAAGACCAGTCAGTCGTATCGAATTGATGCAGGGCATGCGGTCGCCTATTATCAATCAATACGGCATTTGTTTCAAGCGACTTGTCTTGAAGAAATTCTTGTTGTTAGAAATCCAGCCGGAGTGTGCGCACCGGCTGGATTTTTTGGATCGGAGTCTCCGCCTTTTTTCTCGGCCGAATAATATGTGCCGGTCGGGTGTCTTTTTTCCGACCCGTTGCCGTCTCTTTAAAAGGAATAAAAGGGCTGATCTTTTCTGGCAGCTTGTGGTCAGAGTGCACGAAGGTGCTTTGCCGAGAGGATGCGCCAATGGGCGTTCGGAAAGGACAAGAAATGCGTTCCCGGGCATGGCGCTTAACGACGCCCGAATCAGCCGCCCGCGGCTGGTACAGTGCCTCGACATTCCATTAGCACGATTTATCGGCGGTTGTCAACCATCAACGCCGGTTGTGGTCGGCTGAAATGCCTCATGGCGCCGGGGCGAAGAGCCTCTTCGGGCTATGTCGTGGCGCTGTTCGGGCGTGATCTGCCGTACGAGGTCCAGGGTGTTTTTTAACGCCCCTTCGGAAAGAGTGTGTCGCGCTGCGGAAGGGGTCTCTCGGGTGACTGCAGTCACCATGCACGCCATGGGCGAATGTTCCAAGCGCTCGCCGGAAATCCCCTGCCTGCCGGGAGTGCTCTTCGGGGTGGTTTGCGGCGGGGGGCCCGGCGGGGCAACTGGGCACCGCGAGGGGGGCGAATGAGGGAGGCGGAAGCCGCCCGCTGTCCGGGCAGCCTTTGGGGGGGGGACGATGTGCCGAGCCCGCCGAGGGGGGGCGTCGCAGACCCTTTTTTTTGCCGGGCGTGGTTCGTCCCTATTGCATTGCGGCGAGTTTGCGGTCCTTTTCGGTCCAGATCCCGCTCACCCAGCGCTGCAGCTGCGAGCGGAAGGGGGCGTCGCTGGTGTAGTCGCGGCCGAGGAGCTCGGTAGGGATGGGCACCTTTTCGATAGTTACCCTGATTTGGCCCGTCCGGCCGCACAGGAAATCCCAGAAGGTCGGAACGGGACCTCCGTAGCTGATGGTGATGTCGATCAGGGTGCGCATGTTCTGGCCCATGTGGCTCAGGACGAAGCCGGTGCCCGCCGTCCGCGGCTTGAGCAGGTGCCGGAAGGGGGGGCGCTGGCTCTTGTGCTTGGCCGGGGAGAAGCGGGTGCCTTCCATGAAGTTGAATATGGCGACCGGAATGTCGCGGAACTTTTCACAGGCCTGGCGGGTGGTCTCCAGGTCCTTGCCGATCTTTTCCGGATGCTTTTTCAGGTAGGCCCTGGTGTAGCGTTTCATGAAGGGGAAGTCGAGGGCCCACCAGCACATGCCGAGGACCGGCACCCAGATCAGCTCCTGCTTGAGGAAGAACTTCATCTGCGGAATGCGCCGGTTGAGCAGGTGCTGGGCGATGAAGATGTCGGCCCAGGACTGATGGTTGCAGGTGACAAGGTACCAGTCGTCCCGGCTCAACCCTTCCGGGCTCTGCACCTTCCAGTCCAGATCCTGGGTCAGCCTCATCCACCCGCTGTTGAGGGCGATCCAGATTTCGGAAATCTTGTTGAGGGCACGGCCGCAGAAGCGTCGCCAGGGCCTGAAGGGGACCAGGAACTTGAGCAGGGCGAGCAGGAACAGGGGCAGGCTGACCAGCGCGGTGTTCAGCCCCACCAGGAAGATGGAGATGCAGCCGCGCAGCGTGGGAGGAAGAAAGGTCAGCATGGTGCAGGCATGGGCCTCCGTGCAGGAATGAGGAGAATCGGCTCTCGCCGCCTTCGATGGACCACCCTGTTTACAACAGCCCCCGGCGCCTGTCAAATCTAAAGTTGGCCCGGAACGCTTTCCCTGGCGGCCCCGCTCTCTGCCGGGGCGAAGCGGGTCGGGCTCGAAAAAACGCATGCTGGATCACGAAGGGCGATTGACAGGCCCTGTCGCGGCGGCTACATTCCCGGCATGGACGCACTGCTCGCCAGCCACGGCTACCCCGCCCTGTTTCTGCTCAGTTTTTTGGCCGCCACCCTCCTTCCGCTGGGGGCCGAATGGATGTTGGCCGCGCTCCTGCTCGAGGGGTTCGACCCGGCCCTGAGCGTCGGGTTGGCCACTCTGGGCAATACCCTGGGCGCCCTGGTTACCTACGGTGTCGGTCTTTGGGGCGGTCCCGTGCTGATCGAAAAGATACTGCGCATCGACGCGCCCGCCCGGGAGAGTGCCGAGAGGTTTTACGGCCGATACGGCACCTGGTCTCTGCTTTTCTCCTGGCTTCCGATCATCGGCGATCCTCTTTGCCTGGCCGGCGGAGTGCTCCGGGTCGGTTTCGGCCGATTCCTCGTGCTCGTCGCGGTCGGCAAGCTGGCCCGGTTCGCCGCTGTCGCCCTTCTCGTTCTGAAGGGCGGCCGGATTTTCGCCTGATACGGGGGACTGGCCTTTCTCCGGTCGATTGTTGCCCGGGGCGCTTGTCCCGGTCGTGGCGCCAGGAAAGGGGAGGTGGGGTGCCTCGCCGGGCCGGTATCCCGGCGATGTCTGTTTTGAGCGCTTGACGCTTGAGCCTAGAACGTCGGTATGATTTTTATGAGTGCGTCCTGCAACGCCCTGTTGGTGTGAAAGATTTTGCCTTTGTATCCGGCGAAAGAGTTGCTATACTCCTACAAAACAATGTTTTGAAGGAGTTTTCGTGACCATAACCCCCCCCGGGGAAGACCTGTTCGATCAGCCGCCCATGGAGCCGATGGAGTTGTTCGGCCGAGTGCGCTCTCTGACCGAGAGTTCGGGCTTTTCGGGGGTTCTTCCGGCCGTCTGGCAATGTTCCGACGAGAGTCAGGGCCTGAAAAAGGCGCTCTTCGGCTACGTCTTCGATACTCCGGTATTCAACCTCGGCCGCGTCGGGGCAATCCTCGATCCGAATCGGTTGGAGCCGGCCAGCCACCACGGCAAAGACCTGGTCATCCTGGGCGGCAGCCATATCGGCGGCCGAGAGATTGACGGCTTCGGGTGCATCGAACGGGCCCACGGCAAAGTCGCTCCCTGTTGCGGGATGCTGGCCAAGGTCCTGAAGGAGTATCTCGGACTCTACCGGCGGGCCGCATCCCTGATCACCCTTCGCAAAAGAGGCGGCGGCACCTGTATCACCATTCCCTATCCCTACCTGCTTCGCAAGCCTGCCGCCGCGCAGCCCCGCCTCGACCTGCGGCTCGCGGTCCTGGTCGAAGGAAGCGCCCTGGAGGAGGGGGGGCAGGGGAAGACTTATCGCCTCCACCCCGGCCTTGCCGCAAGGTTCGAACCCCGTTTGGGGAGCCTTGGCGAGGCGCCGGTGCCGATCGGCCGGTTGTTCCAGGGCGACCTCTTCCGTTTTGTCAAAAAGCGGGACCCCGACTCTCTCGATCCGTCGTCGGAGGTTGAGAACTCCCTCTTTGACTTCCTTCCCGAAGTGGTCTCCAGCCGTCACCCCCACCGGCGCCTGGCCGACATGAATACATGGTGGCAGTTTCACCGCCTTGTCTATTATCTGACCAACCGCTTCGACGGTGAGGACCGCAACCTGCTCGTACTCGCCGGCCTGACCATCGACGATTCGATCCGTCGCAACCGCTTCGTCCCCCAGTTCGGGTTCCTGATGCCAAACGGGTCTGCGATCGACGCCCGCTTCTATGGGCCGCAGGAGGTCAACGCCCTGCTGCTCGGTCAGAAGGTCATCCGTCCGACAAAGAGCTTTCTCGATTACGCCGGCGTGGAAGAAGGGGCGGCAGGGGGAGGCGTGCTTTCCGTCGTCGAGGGGTAAAGGGGCGTGGCCGAACGCGCATCGACCGTTTGCCCGACCCGGCGCCAAGCCTGAGACCTTTTTTGAGACGCAAGCTCGCTTGACCCGATCCGTCGGCCCCCCAGGGAACCGTTCCGCGCTTCGCCCGTGGAGCCACGGCCCGGCGTGCCGATTCGGCCTCCCTCCGAATTCCCTCCGCATTTTTGACCCAACTCAAGGTGCCCCGCCGCCTTTTCCTTCATGATCGAAGAAAAAGAACCGACATTTGGGGAGGATGACGATGTCTTCGACGGAAATGATCGTGACGCTGCTGATTTGGGGTTTGACCGCCGCGGGGGCTTTTTTCGGTCTGCGGGGGGCATGGCGCAGGAGAAGGGAGAGGGCCGGGAGGCGCCCGGAGTCCTCCTGAGCCGCGCTCCGGGGGTCCCCGGGGACGGGAGTGCTCGATATCGAAAAAGGGGGGGAGGGCTGGAAGCGGCCCTCCCCCTCTTTTGCTCTCTTGTCTCTTTTTACGCGGCTTTGTGGGCGGTCATGAGCGCCTCGTACGAGG
Source organism: Desulfuromonas sp. (assembly GCF_002868845.1). Classification (NCBI taxonomy): domain Bacteria; kingdom Pseudomonadati; phylum Thermodesulfobacteriota; class Desulfuromonadia; order Desulfuromonadales; family Desulfuromonadaceae; genus Desulfuromonas; species Desulfuromonas sp. The sequence continues at coordinate 63,272 of NZ_PKUB01000029.1, read as the reverse complement.
CGTTGATCTCGGCCAGTTTGTCGTTGGCTAACTTGATGAACTCGGGCGGCAGTCCCTTGCCCTCGATCTTGTCGGGGTGGAACTCGCTGGCCTTTTTGCGATAGGCCTTCTTGATCGCCGCGACGTCAGCCTCTTCACTGACCCCGAGGGCCTCGAAGTGCTTGGCCAGGCCGACCCGCGTCGGGCTTGCGCTGCCGACGAAGCGATCGCGCAGCGACTGGTAGATGGAGTCGTGGAGGCGGAAGGCCTCCTTGGCGGACAGGAGCATCTGCTCTTCGCCGGGGTGCAGCTGACCGTCGGCCATGGCGACCTCGAAGAGAAAGCTCATCATGAAGCTGCACATCTGCTGGTCCTGGCCGAAGAGGGAGCCGAACTCCCGGGCGTAGGCCTCGAAGGGTTCGGGACTGCTCTTTGCCTGATTGAACACGCTGAGGGCGTAGCTCAGGGTCTGTCCGTCCAGCCGAAGGGCATCGCGGGAGATCCGCTTGAGCGCGTCGATTTCGTCTTCGCAGACCCGCCCGTCGGCCTGGGCCAGTTTGCCGACCATGGAGAAGGCGGCGGTAAAGAAGAGGGCCTGGCGACGCTGCGCCTCGGAAAACCCGACCCGTCCCGCGCCAGCGGAAACCTTCTGCCCTCCGCCGATGTTGGAGCCGATCGCCGCGCCGATAATTGCCCCGAAGGGCCCGCCGAGCATGGCGCCGATGCCGCCGCCGATAATGCCTGAAAGCCAACTCATGTTTTGTCCTCGTTCCGGTTGGGGAGTGTGAATGCTCGTCTGTTTATAACACGGAGGATGATGAAAATGAAGGAGGTCCTGCCAGTGGGGCTGCCGACCGCGCTGGCCAGGGAGCGGCCTCGAACCGATTTTTTGCTGGACTGGCGGGTGCCGTCCCCTTTACCATGCCTCCTGAACGAAAAATCGGCCGGCTGTAAAATCACATTCCAAACGGAAGGGTAACTTCAATGGCACAGGCAAAGAAGGGCGACCGGGTCAAAATCAACTTCACCGGGAAACTCGAAGACGGAACGGTTTTTGACACCACTCTGGAGGACGAGTGCGGTTGTTACGATTGCGGCTGCGAAGAGGGGCCCATGGAGTTTACCCTCGGCGAGGAGGAGTTTTTCGCCCAGGTCGAAGATGCTCTTGTCGGCATGGCGCCGGGCGAGAAGAAGGCGGTCACCGTCCCTGCGGCAGATGCCTTTGGCGAGCACGACGAGGGAGCGGTCTTTTCCGTTGACTGTGACCAGATCCCCGGTGATCTCAAGCCCGAGGTCGACCAGGAACTCGAGCTGACAGGCGAAGACGACGAGAGTTTCGTGGTGACCGTGGTCGAGGTGACCGACGAGCAGGTTACTTTCGATGCCAATCATCCCCTCGCCGGTGAAGACCTCAAATACGAAATCGAACTGCTGGAGATCCTTTAGCCCGAAGGCAGAAGACCGCTTGCCGGGATTGCCGGATCCGTTTCCGGAAAGGCCCCGGCAGAGGCTGGGAGGCAGTCAACAAAAAAGGAGCCCCGCCAATCGGCGGGGCTCCTTTTTTATTAGGCGTATCGAAAAATGCCAGGTGCTAGATTTTCTGCACGTTGGCCGACTGGGGGCCCTTCTGGCCCTCGACAACGTCGAAGCTGACGCGGTCGCCTTCGGCCAGGGATTTGAAGCCGTCGCCCGCGATAGCGGAAAAGTGCACGAACACGTCGGGGCCGTTGTCCTGCTCGATGAACCCGAAACCCTTGGAATCGTTAAACCACTTGACTGTACCTTCGGCCATTTCTGTTTCTCCTTTGTTCTCCCCGCAGGGAACGTGTTGGTTGTGCAAATTCCATCTGGCGCCAAAAAAAAACACACAGATCAAGTAGGTCTGTGTGTTTTGTTCCTAACTGACGGCTGTCAAGATGTAGGGCAATCAAAATTTACACAAACTTACTTAATTGGAGCCAAATTACCACGGGCCAATATGGAACACAAGCATTTTTTTTGAGCCGGTTTTTCCGGGCGACTCGGGGGGCCGTCATCCGTCCCCGCCATCGTCCTTGCCGACCAGTTCATCGGCCAGCAGTGACCGGCTGTGTTCGTCGTCGTGGCAGTAGACGCAGAGATTTTCCCAGTTGCTGCCGTCCCGGGGATTGTTGTGGTGGTTGCCGTCCCTGTGGTGGACGGTGAGCAGGTGGAGGTCGCTCAGTTCGAACTCCCGTCCGCATTTGGCGCAGACCCAGTCGTGCCGCTTGAGGGAAAGCTCACGGTAGTTCTCCGGTGCGGCCTGCTCCGCCTTCATTCGGCGTACGATCTCGTCCAGTTCTTCCTGGGATTTGCCCGGTTTCGGTCTCCGGCCTCGCGGTCCAAAGGATCGGGTCATGGGGCCTCTCTGTTGCGGTCATGGTGGAGGGCGGATATTCATTATACCCCTGGCGGGGGCGAGCTGAAAAGAGATTCTTCCCCGGGGGAGTCGGGGCCCGTTATCTTTCGGGACGTCGCAGCCAGCACACGGCGGGAGGCCGAATCCGCATCAGCAGCAGAGCCAGGAGGGTCAGGTTGGCGATCATCGCCACCGCCATGGCCAGCCCGGTGAAGAGGCCGAAGTAAATTGTCGGGACGAAGTTCGACAGGGCCAGGATCGAGAAGCCCATAATGACGGTGACGGAGGTGTAGTACATCGCCCGGCCGACGCTGGCGTGGCAGCGCCGGACCGCGGCGAGGTAGTCCTGGTCCTCGGTGATCTCGACCGTGAAGCGGTGCACGTAGTGAATGGTGTCGTCCACCGCGATGCCGATGGTAATGGCAGCGATGGTGATCGTCATGATGTCGAGGGGGATGTTCAGCCAGCCCATCAGCCCGAGCACCATTCCGGCGGCGATCAGGTTGGGGATGATGGCGATGACCGCCAGTCGCAGTGAGCGGAACAGGACGATGAACATCGCCATGATGGCGAGGAAGACCGCGCCGATGGTCAGGACCTGCGAGCGGTACAGGCTGCGCAGCACGTTGTTGTAGAGCACCAGCATGCCGCTCAGGTGGACCTGCTCCTCGGCGAGATCGAACTGCTCCACGAGGTCGCGGCGGACCTTCTTGAGCAGGGCGTTGCGCCGCAGGCCGGGGTCGGTTTCGAAGACCCGCAGGGTGAAGCGCACCTGGTTGCCGTCCTTGGCCAGGTAGGGATCGAAAAGCGCCTCCTCGATCTGGGGGGGCAGCTTCTTGTGGATTACCGAGAGGGTGAAGTTGTCCACCGGTTTGTCGTCGTTGAGCTGTTCCATGAGGGCCATTGTCGTCGTCATGGAGAGGACCTTGCCGCTCTCGGGCAACTGGTCCAGGTAGGCGTGAATCGCCCCGACTTTCTCCAGGCGGAACGCGTTGTACCAGTAGCTCGTTCCGCTCAGGCCCGCCCCGCCCGATTCCTCCTCCCAGGGGTCGTCGTCGAAGAGGGGGGATTCGTCCACGGGCTCGGCGAAGAACTCCGGGTCGGCGTCGACAATGACGTCCAGGGGGATGGTGCCGCCGAGTTGGCGGTCGATCAGCACCATCCCCTGGTAGATCTCCGTCGACTCCTTGAAGTGATCGATGAAGCGGTTCTCCACCGTCAGCCTCGAGATGCCGATCGCGCTGAGCACCGCCAGGGCGGCGAATATTCCCAGGGTCAGTGTCCCGTGCCGATCGATCCAGCTCGCGCAGCCTCGGGTCAGCGCCCCTGCGAGGTCGAGGCGGGGCGTGAAGCGCACCGGCCGCAATAGGACCAGGCCGGCGGGAAAGAGGACGAAGGAGAGTGCGAAGGCGACGCCGATGCCGATCGCCATAATCCAGCCGAAGTCGATTACCGGCCGGATGTCGCTCACCAGGAGCGAGGCGAAGGCGACGATGGTGGTCAGCGCGGTGTAGAGGCTGGGCAGGGCTTTTGAGCGAACCGTCTCCAGCACGAGGGTGTGCTGGTCCGCGTCCGGTCGCTCGGCCTGCAGTTCGTGGTAGCGCACGATCAGGTGCACGGTGAGCGAGAGGGTGATGATCAGCAGCAGCGAGGTGAAGTTGGAGGAGACGACGGTCACCCGCCACTGAACCAGTCCCAGGTAGCCGAACATGAAGATCACCGCGGCGGCGCAGCAGAGCATCGGCAGGACGACCCAGCGCGGCTTGCGGAAGATGATCGCAAGCATCGACACCAGAAAGGCCAACACCCCCACCCCGAAGCTCACCAGGTCGCGGCGGATGAACTCGATCATGTCGGCCACGATCATCGGCACCCCCCCCAGGTGGATCCCGGCCCGGTTCCGGTGCCGGTCGAGGATGCTCCGCACCCGGGCGATGTCCACCCGCTCCCGGTCCATCGACGCACTGCTGTAGTCCTTGAACTCGGCGCTGACCCGTGCCAGTTCCCGGGCCTCCTCCGGGGCGAGTTCGCCGCTCAGGCGTTTCTCGCGCAGGACGTTGCGACGGTTCAGCAGCGAATGGTAGGTCTCGTCGCGGCGGAAGACGATCTGCAGGGCGGTGGTCTTCCCGTCGGGGCTGAGCAGAAGGTTGCGGTAGAGGGGGCTGGTGAGGAACTCCCTTCGAGCCAGTTCGGGGTCGGTGTCGGGGTCCTCCAGGGTGCGCACCCTGTCCTGCAGTTCGTTCAGCGAGACCCGGGGACTGTCGATGAGAGGGGCGTCGAGGATGCTGGCGACCGATGCGACCCGTTCGATCTGCAGCAGGCTGTCGCGCAGCCTGCGCAACTCATCCAGCGCGCCGCTCGTGAACAGCTCCCGGTGCGGGGTGTAGCTGATGATCAGCGATTAGTCCGATCCGTAGCGGGCGCGGATCGAGCGGTAGTAGCTCAGGTCCTCGTCGTTTTCGAGCACCAGGGAGTCGGCCGAGGCGTCGAGTTTGAAATCCCGGGCGAAGGAGCCGACCAGCACGATCAGCAGGGCGACGGCCAGAAGGGTGACGACGGGGCGTTTGAGAATCAGCCTGTCGTAGATCGCCAGCAGGTGGGACGGCATGGAACGAAATCTCCTGTTCATCCGGCGGGACAGGGTACCCAAATTCTTCCGGAGCCTCCTTGCCGGTCGGTGGGGCGGGTCGGCTCCTTATTAATATTCTACCAAGAGTTGGGGGGGATCGCCGCTTTCCACCCCGAGGGAGTGCTTCCGCCGACGGTCGGGGATATAATGAAGCCAAGAGGAAGACGAGTTCACATCAATGATGGAGGTACACCATGGCTACTCAGCGATCGGCATGGGCGGGCGTCCTGACCGTCCCCTTCCTGTTACTCCTTTTCGCAGCGGCCGTCCCCGCCCAGGACTTCTCCTCCGTCGAAATCCGGACCGAAAAGGTCGCCGAGGGAATCCACGCCCTCTTCGGCCGCGGGGGCAACATCGCCGTCTCCACCGGGCCGGACGGGGTCTTCATGATCGATGACCAGTACGCCCCCCTCACCGACAAGATTCGGGCGGCGGTCGCAGCGATCAGCGCCGCCCCGGTGAGGTTCGTTCTCAACACCCACTGGCACGGTGACCACACCGGCGGCAACGAGAATTTCGGCGAGGCCGGCGCCGTTCTCGTCGCCCACCAGAACGTTCGCAAGCGATTGAGCAGCGGCCAGTTGCTGGAGTTTTTCGATCGCCAGGTGCCGCCGGCGCCGGGGGGGGCATTGCCGGTGGTCACCTTCACCGAGGACCTGACCTTCCACCTCAACGGCGACGAGATCTCCGTTTTCCACGTCGGGCCGGCCCACACCGACGGCGATGCCGTCGTCCACTTCAAGAAGGCCCGTGTCGTGCACATGGGCGACACCTACTTCAACGGCCTGTACCCCTTTATCGACCTCTCCTCTGGCGGTTCGGTTCACGGGGTGATCGCGTCGGTCGACCGGGTGCTGGCGACGGTCGATGACGCGGCCCGGATCATCCCCGGCCACGGCCCTCTTTCCGACGTGTCTGAGTTGAGGAGTTACCGCTATATGCTGGCCACGGTTCGCGACCGGATCCAAGGGCAGATCAAGGCGGGGAATCCCCTCGAAAAGGTGATCGAGTCCCGGCCGACGGCGGAGTTCGATGCCAGGCTCGGCGGCGGCTTCATCAAGCCGGAGCAGTTCGTGGAGATCGTCTACCGGAGTCTGGCCGGGGAGTGAGCTCTGGAACCATCCGGATCGCCGGGGGGCGCTGCCATAAAGGGGACAAAGGGAGCCCTGACGGGAGGGGAGTGGACCGTGTGGCCGTTCGTCTCGTTTGTCGTCCGGGAACCGGACCCCTTGCGCGGGGGGCGACGCTGTGATAACACAGCTAGACCTCAAAAATTTCAACCCCGGAAGGAGACCCCATGAACTACAGTCCCCCAGAGCAGTTCGCCAACGTCACCCTGACCTGTAAGGCCAACCTCTATTTCGACGGCAGGGTGGTCAGCCACGCCGTAATTTTTCCCGACGGCAGCCGCAAGACCCTCGGCCTGATCTACCCTGGCATCTATACGTTCGATACCGACGCTTCCGAGCGGATGGAGATCATCGCCGGGACCTGCCGGGTGCGGGTTGGCGGTCGGCCAGGGTGGACCGGCTTTCCCGCCGGGACCTGGTTCGCCGTCACCGCCAACTCGTCTTTCGAGATCGAGGTGGCCGAGGGAGTCGCCGAGTACGTCTGCTCCTACGAATGACCGGATTCGTGCCTGGGGCGGCAAGAAACCTGAAAAGGGTCAGACGTCTCTACGGTTCCGGTTTGAAAGTCTGTCCGAATATCATCATGCCCCTCGGGGCTCTTTCCACAACGTTAGGAGGGTGAAATGCGTCATTGGGTTTTTCTTATCGGTCTGCTGGCTCTTTTTTTGACGGCCTCGGCGTCTTTGGCGGGAATCAACAAGCTCGGTTCCAAGCAGCGCGAGCAGGACAAGCAGGTGGAGAACAAGTCCGTTGACCGGATTCTGTGCATCGACGGACTCAAGGTTTTTCAGACCGTCGCCTTCGGTTTCGGATCCGGGTCGGGTGCGGCCGTGTCGAATATTCAGTTGTACGAGGAGCGCGGCGGCAAGGTCGTTCCTGTCCGGTGCGAGGAGAAAAAGAAGAAATAAGGGGCAGGTCTCCGCCGGAAAACGAGAAGGGGGCGGATCGCGTTGAGATAACGCGGTCCGCCCCCTTCTCGTTTTCTGCCGGTGTCAGGGCCGGGACCGGTTCGTTCCCCGGCTATTGGCAGCGGAGAAGTTTCATCCCCTCCTCGAAGAGGATCTCGCACTTGTTGCCCCTGACGATCTTCACGATGCCGATGCCGAAGGTGGGATGTGACACCAGGGCATCAACTTTGTAGCTCCCGTTCATGGCGTAGGCGACGGCTCGCGCCTTGTCCATGGTCGGACTCAGGGAGGCCCACTCCTCCCGGTCCGCGGCCCCGGGATCCTTTTTGGTTCTGCGGGGAGCGGCAGCCTTTTTCCGGGCGGCGGGCTTGTCGGCCGGCGTCTTGGGAACCTTGGGCTCCTTGTAGTTGTGGACCCCGCGACAGGTGTTGCATTCGACCCGGACGACCTTCTCTCCCACCATGGCGACAATCGTGTGGTTGCTGATGTCGCGGCAACGGGTGCAGCGGGCGTCGATGGTGTCCCCCGCCGACAGCGTTTTGCTGGTCATGATTCTTATCCCTTGCTTTGAGAATGTTCAAGGCCCGCCCGACAGGGTCCGGTGAATGCCGGTGCTTGTCGGGCCATGTTTCCATTCTACCCCAAAAAATGCCCGGCGGCCTCTTCCGCCGGCAAACGACAGTCAGGCGCCCGGTTCCGGCGAGGGGCAGGCTTTTTTCCTGGTATGTCCCGATAGCCTCGGGGCGCAAAAAAAGGGCTCCACGAAACTCCGTGGAGCCCTTTCCCAAGGATCGATTCAACGGGGTTTTGCCTAGACCTTCACCACCGCGGAGGCCTGGGGGCCTTTCTGGCCCTCGGTGACTTCGAAGCTCACGCGGTCCCCTTCAACCAGGGATTTGAAACCGTCGCCTTCGATCGAAGAAAAGTGGACGAACACGTCGGGTCCGTTGTCCTGCTCGATGAAGCCGAAACCCTTAGCATCGTTGAACCATTTGACAGTACCATCAGCCATCCTGCTGTCTCCTTGCGGCCCCTTTCGGGGACCTTGGTCGTTGTGCAAATTCGGTGTGCTGCCATAAACAAAAACCACCCAGCCAAAAAAGGTCTGCGTGGTTTGTTCCTAACTGATTACCTATTAATCTGTCCGGCGAACAAAAATCTACACAAACTGCTTAACGTGTAGCGAGGCTATCACGGGTTCTTCCGGGAAGGCAAGTCTTATTTCTGCGGGGGATCCGGTGCGCGGTCAGTCGAGGTTCGGCTCTCCGGTCGGGTCGTTTTCCTCCGACGACGGTTCAGTGCTCTCGCCTGACTCGAGAGCCTGCTCGGCAAGCTTGTTCCTCTTCTTTTCCTCCTTCTTTTCTTCCTTCTTTTTCTTCTTGGCCAGCTCTTTCTGCCTCTTTTCGAATCCGTAATTGGGCTTTCTTGCCATGTTGTCGTCCTTTGTCCTGAGAAGAGGAGGGTGCGATCACGCTCATTTTTGAACTAACAGCATAACATCAGGGCGGGAAATGGAACAGGAAATTTTTAACTGTCCCGCCGTTCCGGGCGGTTCCCCGGTCCCCGGCCCGCTTGCTGAGGGCCTCCCCTGGTGCATCGGTTGAGCCGAAGGCCGTCGGCGTATCCGTTTTGTCAGCGTTCAGGGACCAGCACCAGGTCGAAGCTCCCGCCGGTCTTCCCCCTCACCGGGTAGTGCTGGGTGACCAGTTCCCTGAAGCCCGGCGCAGCTACGATGATGTGGATGTGGGGCGGGCGGCTGCCGTAGGGGCCGGGAAAGTGGCTTTCGAAGGAATAGCCTCCCCCTCTCCCCGAGAAGTTCGTGGCCCGCCATCGGTCGTCGTAATCGCCGTCGGGTCCGGTCGTCCAGATCTCGATTCTCGCTCCGGCGACCGGGGAGCAGTTCGCGGCGGAGAGAACCTTTCCGGACAGCAGGTATCCCTCGCCGACTTTGCTGCGTACCGGGGCCCCCTCCCGGTAGAACGGGCCCTGGGCATCCGTCGGGGTCGGGGTGCAGCCGGGCGTCGGCCGTGGTCCCATCGCCAGGCAGGGGAGGGAGGCGGCGAAGAGGGTCGTCAGGAGCAGGGGGATCAGGCGCTTCAGCGGGATTTTCATGGCCAAAGTATAGCACCGACGGCCGGATTTTCCGGCAGAGCGGCCGGCGGAGTGCAAAGGCGCGAAGCAGAATCCGGTCCGGAAGGTCCGGTTCAGGGGCCGGGCAGGGGGGGGCGGGTCGGCCTTGAGCCGCATGTTGAGGATTTCGACCCGTTTGCGGGCGGCGGCGCGGGGCGGCCGTTGCCGTTAATCGCCGGCCTGGTCCATCGGCAGGGTAAAGGCGACCTGGGTGCCGACACCCGGTTCGCTCTCGATCCAGGTCGTTCCATCATGGAGTTCCACGATGCTTTTCACCAGGGCCAGGCCGATGCCGAGTCCCGTGGCGGTACTGTCGGAGGGGTTGCCCCGGTAGAAATGATCGAAGGCTCTTGAGGCCTGCTCGGGGGTCATCCCGATCCCTTCATCCCGTATCGAGACCTGGTAATGGCCGCTCACCACGGCCCCTGTCAACCGGATCGTTCCTCCGGCGGGGGAGTATTTCACGGCGTTGCCGAGGATGTTTTCCAGAGCCTGCGCGATGCGCCGTTCGTCGGCGGAAAGGACGGGGGGCGGCGCGCTCAGGCAGAATTCGAAGCGGTGCTTTTCGGGATGGTTCATCCGGCACTGGTCTATCGTTTCGCTGATCATTTTCCCGATATCGCAGGGGCGTCTGTCGATGGTGATGAGCTGGCCCGCCGTGATGCGGTTGATGTCCAGCAGATCGTCGGCGGTCCGTGCGAGGTTGTGGGCCTTGTCCAGGATGATCTGGAGGTATTCCGCCTCGGTGCTTTCCGGGCTGGCCTCGTTGAGGAGAAGCTCCGAAAAGCCGATGACCGCGGTCAGGGGAGTGCTGAGTTCATGGGCCGCGATCGAGATGAAGCGTTTCTTCATGCGATCGAGTTCCCGCTCCCGGGTCACATCCTGAACGATGGTGACGGCTCCCGTCATCTCGTCCTTCTTGTTCCTGGAGGGAGTGCTCCGGGCCTGCAGGATGCGCGGCGCCCCGGTGATCGTGTCCGTCACTTTCAGGTCGGCGGCGGCACTGCAGGTCTCATCGGCCAGAATCCTGCCGATCTGCTCCGCCAGGGCCGGAGAGCCCAAGTCGCTTGCCGGCGGGTGGCTCTCCAGGGCCGGCCCGGAGAGTCCAAAGAGGTCTCTGGCCACCTGGTTGAGCAGCACGATCCGCCCCTGCAGGTCGGTGACGATCAGGCCGTCGCCGATCGAGGCGAGGATGGCGGAGATCCTCGCCCCCTTCTCTTCGGCTTCAGCGAGGGCCAGGCGGCGGCCTTCCTCGGCGTTCTTGAGCGCCGTGAAGTCCCTGATGATGACCGTCACCGCCTCGACGCTGCCGTCGCCGCCGAAGACCGGGGTGTAGCGGGTGTGCAGGTGGAGGAGCCCGTGGCGGGGGTGGGGGATCGACACCTCGAATTGAAGGCTCTCCCCCCGGAAGCACTTCTCGAGGCGGGGGCGGACCTGCTCACGGAACAGCGTCTCTCCCAGGACCTCCTCGACGGGGCAGTCGATGACCTGGTTGCGGTCCCGGCCATGGACCTTGAGCCATGCCTCGTTGACCAGGGAGTAGCGCAACTGGCGGTTGATGACGGCGATCAGGTCCTGGGAACTTTCGACGGCCCTGCTGTATTCGCGCAGCGCCGTGGTCTGCTCGTCCGGGCGGCGGCCCTGGAGGTCGTCGGTCGCCTGCGGGCCCGTTTCGGGACGTGCGGCTGTTTTGATGGCGGTTGTCGTTTTCATGGTAGGTATGCCGTGTTGCGAAGGCGAGCGAAGGACAAGCGAACAGGTTCGTTTCGCTCTCCTTGACTTGGTGTTTGTTTCACCGGGATGGGCGAGGAGGACCGGACTTGACGCCTCGGATTGTACAATGACGCCGCACTTCTTGCAATCGCTATAAAAAAGTGGCGACTTCATTGGATGCCCTTGACGTGAGCCTGTCGTCGAGGTCGGGCAAAGTGCGGCAGTGCTATAATGACTTCATAATCAAACACGCCATTGCAAGGGAGGTTTCCATGCTGATCACCATCGAATACTGCAACCAGTGAGGTTATCGAAATCGAGCCGCCAGTCTGGCGGAGAAGATCAAGGAAGCGATGCCTGCGGAGGTCAAGCTGGTCGAGTCGAGCGGCGGGGTGTTCGAGGTCGTGGTGGACGGAGTGCTGGCCTATTCCAAAAAGCAGACCGGCGAGTTCCCGGACGAGGCGCGGTTCGTGGAGAAGATCCGCGGCGGGTAGGCGGTGAAATCCCGCATCAGATTCCCCAGGAGCAGAAAAGGCGGCCAATCGGCCGCCTTTTTTAATGGGTGAGATTTCCCCGGGATCCAGCTCGAAGCGGGGCGGCATCCTCTAGCGCGGCGCGTGCCGGGCCAGGAAGCGGTCGAGCTGGTTGGCGAAGGCGGTGCGGTCGGCGCGGCCGAAAGAGGCGGGGCCGCCGGTCTCCACCCCGCCGCTGCGCAGTTCGTCCATGAAGTTGCGCAGCGTCAGGCGCTCGCCGATGTTTTCCTCGCTGAAGAACTCCCCGCGCGGATCGAGGGCGTGGCCGCCCTTCTCGATGACCGCGGCCGCCAGGGGGATGTCTGCGGTGACCACGAGGTCTCCGGGTTCCAGAAGCCGCACGATCTCCAGGTCGGCGACGTCGAGGCCGGCGGAGACGCGGATCGACCGGACGTAGGGGGAGGGCGGTGTGCGCAGGACCTGGTTGGCGACCAGGGTCAGGGAGACGCTCAGGCGCTCCGCGGCGCGGAACAGGATCTCTTTGATGACCCGGGGACAGGCGTCGGCATCGACCCACATCTGCATTTTCTCGACTCCTTTTCAACGGCCGGCGCCAAGCGGCCGACCTCCGTTCACCACTTACGGTAGCACGAGCAAAGGCGCGATGGCCAGCGCCGTCTGCCGCATACCCCATGGGGTACAGGTTGCCGCGACATGGTAGGTTTTTAACTTGCTATGGAAGCTGGGGGGGACTATAGTCGGCGTCTTTTGCCTGTCGATTCCTGCGCCAATCCAACCATTTAAGGATCATTGATGTTCGAGTTTCTCGTCAGAAAGACCGCCAGTTTCAAAAACGACCTTCTCTCCGGCTTGACCGTGGCCCTGGCCCTGGTTCCCGAGGCGGTGGCCTTCGCCTTCGTCGCCGGGGTCGATCCGCTGGTCGGCCTCTACGCCGCCTTTATGGTCGGCCTGATCACCTCCGCCATCGGCGGCCGCCCGGGGATGATTTCCGGCGCCACCGGAGCGCTCGCGGTGGTCATGGTCAGCCTGGTCGCCGAGCACGGCGTCGAGTACCTCTTCGCCGCGGTGGTGCTGATGGGGATCATCCAGGTCGGCGCCGGGGTGCTGCGCCTGGGCAAGTTCATCCGCCTGATCCCCCACCCGGTCATGCTCGGCTTCGTCAACGGCCTGGCGATCATCATCTTTCTCGCCCAGCTCGGCCAGTTCAAGATCGCAGGCGAAGGCGGGGCGCTGCAGTGGCTGCAGGGTCCGGCCCTCTACCTGATGCTCGGGCTGGTGGCGCTGACCATGGCGATCATCTACCTGCTGCCCAAGCTGACCCTGGCCTTCCCCTCGGCCCTGGCGGCGATCCTGGTGGTCACCGCCCTGGTTCACGGCCTGAACCTCGACACCCGCACCGTCGGCGACCTCGCCTCGGTGGCCGGCGGCCTGCCGTCCTTCCACCTCCCGGTGGTGGCCCTGAGCTGGGAGACCTTCCTGATCATCCTCCCCTACTCGGTGATCCTCGCCTCGGTCGGCCTGATCGAATCGCTGATGACCCTGACCCTGATCGACGAGGTCACCGAGACCCGCGGCCGGGGCAACCGCGAGTGCATCGGCCAGGGGGTCGCCAACGTCGTCACCGGCTTCTTCGGCGGCATGGGCGGCTGCGCCATGATCGGCCAGAGCATCATCAACATCAACTCCGGCGGCCGCGGCCGCCTCTCCGGCATCACCGCCGCCCTCTGCCTGCTCGTCTTCATCGTCTTCGCATCAAGCCTGATCGAGATGATCCCCCTGGCGGCGCTGGTCGGGGTGATGTTCATGGTGGTGGTCGGCACCTTCGCCTGGTCGAGCCTGCGCATCCTGCACAAGATCCCCCTCACCGACGCCCTCGTTTTGGTGCTGGTCTCGGCGGTCACCGTCTTCACCGACCTGGCGATCGCCGTCGGCGTAGGCGTGATCGTCTCGGCGCTGGTCTTCGCCTGGCAGAACGCCCGGCGCATCTACTCCGAGATCTCCGTCGACGAGAAGGGCACCAAGACCTACCGGCTGAACGGTCCCCTCTTTTTCGGTTCGGTGCGCTCCTTCCACGACCAGTTCACCCCGGCCGAGGATCCCGACGAGGTGGTGATCGACTTCCGCGGCTCGCGGGTCTGCGACCACTCGGGGCTCGAGGCGGTGAACTCCCTCACCGAGCGCTACCTGGGGCAGGGCAAGAAGCTGCGCCTGCAGCACCTCAGCGCCGAGTGCCGCGCCCTGCTCGCCAACGCCGGGAGCATGATCGAGGTCAACGTCATCGAGGACCCTCGCTACCGGGTGGCGGTGGACGAGCTGGCGTAGGTCGTTCTGCCGGGAGGGTGCGCTGCCCTTGTCTCCGGCAGAGGTCCTTTCCGCAGAGAGTTCTGTTTTTCCAGACGACGAAGGGCGGCCGATTCGGCCGCCCTTCGTCGTTTTTTCAGGTCAAAAACGGGTGTCTTTACATCTTGCCGAGCAGCCTGGCAAACTCCTCCGGCATCCCGGTGTCAAAGGTCATCTTCTTTTTGCTGAAGGGATGGGTAAAGGAAATCGAGCGGGCATGGAGGGCGAGGCGTTTCGAAGCGGGGTCCCCGTTTCCGTATTTCCTGTCCCCCGCGACGGGATGGCCTTTTCCCGCGAAATGGACCCGGATCTGGTGCTTGCGGCCGGTGAGGAGATGGATCTCCACCAGGCTGAACCCTCTGGCCTCCTTCAACACGGTGTAGGTCGTATGGGAGAGCTTCCCCCTGGCGGGGTCGAGGGTCGAGTAGACCCGCTGGGCGGAATTCTCCGCCAGATACGTGGAGATCTTTCCCTCTTTGGGCGTCAGCCGTCCGTGGACGATGGCCAGGTAGCGCTTGTCCGTCTGCTCCCAATGCTCCTGGAGGAATGTCTTGGCCTGCTCGCTTTTGGCGAAAAGGAGAATCCCCGAGGTGTCCCGATCGAGGCGATGGACCACGTATGCCCTGTTCCGGGATTTCGGATTGCCCTTGCGGACATAATCATTGAGCAGATAGTGGGCCGTTCTCGANNCGTGCAGGATGGTCAGCCCCTTCGGCTGATGCTTCCTGGGCGGCCGGTTGCCCTTGATCGGTCGATCCAATAGCGTTCCGCCTTTCTCCGAACCGTTTTTCCTGTCCGGATCTCTCGCCGGACGAGCTTCCATCCGACGGCATGCCTGCAGTGGCGCACCTGCAAATTGAATCGAGTGGCAGCCGCCCCCTTTACAGGGTCAGTTCGGCGTGCCCCTGAAAGAACTCGTCCCTGATCTTCGCGACTTCGGGGCTTTCGAGGTATTCGTCAAAGGTCATCGACCGGTCGATGAACCCGCCGGGGGCGAATTCGACGATCCGGTTGGCGACCGTCGAGAGGAACTTGTGGTCGTGGCTGGCGAAGAGGATCACTTCCGAGTAGGCGGTCAGCCCGTTGTTCAGCGCGGTGATCGACTCGAGGTCGAGGTGGTTGGTCGGTTCGTCGAAGACCAGCGCGTTGGCCCCGGTGAGCATCATCCGGGCGAGCATGCAGCGGACCTTCTCCCCCCCGGAGAGGACGCTGCACTTCTTGGTCGCCTCCTCGCCGGAGAAGAGCATGCGGCCGAGAAAGCCGCGGGCGAAGCTCTCCCCTTCGGTGGAGGGGGCGAACTGGCCGAGCCATTCGATCAGGTTCAGGTCGTTTTCGAAGTAGCGGCCGTTCTCCTTGGGGAAGTCGGCCGGGGTGATGGTCACCCCCCAGCGATAGCTGCCGCTGTCCGGTTCGAGTTCCCCGGCCAGGATCTGGAAGAGGGTCGTCTTGGTCAGGCCGTCGCCGCCGATAAAGGCGATCTTGTCCCCCTTGTTGACGGTCAGGCTGAACGTGTCCAGCACCTTGACCCCGTCGACGGTTTTGCAGAGGTCCTTGATCTCGAGGATGATGTCGCCGCAGGGGCGCTCGGGCTTGAAGACGACGAAGGGGTATTTCCGGGAGGAGACGGGCATGTCTTCGAGGGTGAGCTTTTCGAGCAGCTTCTTGCGCGAGGTCGCCTGCTTGGCCTTGGAGGCGTTGGAGGAGAAGCGCTGGATGAACTCCTTGAGCTCGTTGGCCTTGTCGGTGACCTTGCGGTTCTCTTCCTGCTTCTGCTTCAGCACGAGCTGGCTGGCGTCGTACCAGAAGTCGTAATTGCCGACATAGACCGTGATCTTGCCGAAATCGATGTCGGCCACGTGGGTGCAGACCTGGTTGAGAAAGTGGCGGTCATGGGAGACGACGATGACCGTGTTCTGGAAACGCGAGAGGAACTCTTCGAGCCAGGCGATCGATTTGAGGTCGAGGTGGTTGGTCGGCTCGTCGAGCAGCAGGATGTCGGGGTTGCCGAACAGGGCCTGGGCCAGCAGCACGCGGACCTTTTCGCCCCCCTCGAGCTCTTTCATCTTCTTGTGGCGCAGCTCTTCGGGGATGCCGAGGCCGTTGAGCAGAACCGCCGCCTCCGACTCGGTCTCGTAGCCGTTCATTTCGGCGAATTCGGCTTCCAGCTCCCCCGAGCGGATGCCGTCCTCTTCTGTGAACTCCTCCTTGGAGTAGATCGCCTCGCGCTCGGCCATCACTTTGAAGAGACGCTCGTGCCCCATCATCACGGTGTTGAAGACCGTCTCTTCGTCGAAAGCGAAGTGGTCCTGGCGCAGCATGGCGATCCGCTCTCCGGAGCCGACGGAGATCTCGCCCTTGTCTACCTCGAGTTCGCCGGCGAGAATCTTCAGAAAGGTCGACTTGCCGGCCCCGTTGGCCCCGATGAGGCCGTAGCAGTTGCCGGGAATGAACTTGATGTTGACGTCTTTGAAAATGACCCTCTTGCCGTAGGCGAGAGCCACGTTGTGAGCGCTGATCATGGATGCAATACTTCCTTTTTTGATTCCGTCGATCTTTGGACAAATAAAAAACCACAGGGGTGACCCCTGTGGTGCACGTGATGCATTCTTATACCACCGAAAGCCTGCCAGCGGCAATCAGTTTTTTGGTTATAGTCCGGGCATTAACGCCGGCCCTCGCCCCGATTTCATGGCCCGCCCGCAGGTGCGCAGGCGTCCTCTTCGCCTGCCTCGATCCGGCCCCCTGCGATGACCTGGAGGCCGGGAGAGCGCTGTCCCCGGTCGGGGGTCAACCCGAGGCGGCCGGGCGCGGCACCCGGCGGAAGTGGGACCGGGACTTGTTGCAGATCTCGCAGGGCACGGCGGGCGGTTCGTCGATGGTCGATCCGCACACCCCGCAGACGTGGAAGTCGAAATGCAGCCCTTCGATCTCGCTCGCCACCGAGCCGAAGAACAGCCCCGCGTAGCGATCGATCTCCCTGACCTTCCGTTCATGCTGCCGGTGGGATTTCCACGAGTACATGCAGTTGACGATCGCCTCGTCGCAGGCTTCGGCCTCCAGAGCCTGGAGGAAGTCCGGGTAGGTGGTCTCGATCTTTTCCAACTCCTTTTTGGCGGCCGTCTTCAGGTTGGCGCGGGTGTCCTTCACTTCGACACCGGCCGGGACATTGCCGACCGCCTCCTCCATGGTCGAGAGGAGCCTCGCGTAATTGTTCGCATGGATGGCTTCGGAGACGGCAAAGGCCCGGAAGAGGTAGGCGATATTGGGGAACCCCTCTGTCACGGCCCTTCCGGTGTAGCCGAGATAGTGGTTGTGGGCGACCATCTCGGCCCTGTAGGCCTGCTTCAGGATCTTGACGGTCTCCGGAAAGGATGCGGCCTTGCCGCCGGCAATGCCCTGTGCCGCCAGCGCCGGAAACCGGCAGAGGAAGGAGAGGGCGGCGGTCAGGCAGATGAACTCTCGTCTCGATACTCTCGACATCGTCAGCGGCCTCCTTTCTCCTGTCCTTTCGGAAAGCGCCCCTATGGCGCTCGGCGGACCTGGGTGACATGTCTTTGTTACCAGTATATCACCGGGGCGTGGTTTGAATGTGAAGGATGCGGCCGCGCCCCATCGCCCGGAAAGGTCTTCCCGGATGGAAGGGGCCTGAGAGGCTGTGCTGCTTTGAAAACCCGCCCCGGAATCTTCCATACGGCCGGGGGACTGTGGTAGAGTGAGCGTTCCTGACCCGCCGACCCCGACAACAGAAGTGACCCTGCCATGATCGTCCTCCTCAGCATCCCCCTCGGAATTTTCTGCCTGGTTCTCGCCGTCTTGTGCCTGCGGGCCAGGAAGAGGAACCACGCCCTCGTCTGCGCCCTGATCGGGGTCTTCTTCCTCGGCGCCGCTGCCCTGATGAGTTACGGAACCAGCGTCCTGATCGAGGAAATCGCCCGAACCACCTGACGCCCGCTGAATGCCTGTCGAAAAACCTGCCCTAAAAGGTGCCTCTCCCACTTAGAGTCCGGCCTTGAGCCTTTGGATCCGTCGGAACGAGTCCTCGATCCGCGCCTCGCTGATTTGCCTTTTCCGCACCATCTCGCTGACGAGGGCGACCACCTTCGAGGCGATCTGCTCGTCGTAGCTGCTGTTGTTGGCGAAGAGCAGGATATCGACCCCCGCGTCGATGGCATTCTTCAGGGTCGTCTCCAGGTCGTAATGCTGGGCGATGGCCCCCATCTGCAGGTCGTCGGAGATGACCACGCCGTCGAAGCCGAGTTCGCCGCGCAGCCTTCCGGCAATGACGCTGCGGGAGAGGGTGGCCGGGTGGTCCGGGTCGAGGTTGGCGTTGAAGACATGAGCCGTCAGAACGGTATCGGCCAGTCCTTCGGCGATCAGCTGACGGTAGGGCTGCAGCTCCATCGGGGACCAGGTCGGGGTGACGTCGGTGAATCCTTTGTGGGAGTCGGAGGTGGAGCTGCCGTGGCCGGGAAAGTGCTTCAGGGCGCAGAGCACGCCCTGGTCGTGATGGGCGAGGATGAACTGCCGGGCGTGGTCGGTGACCCGGTCCGGGTCGGGCGAGAAACTGCGTCCGAGTTTGCCGATGACGGGATTCTTGCGGTTGCGGTTGAGATCGACGACGGGCGCCAGGTTCAGGTTGATGCCCGCCTCTTTGAGCGTCTGTGCCATGGCCAGGGCGGCGGCATAGGTGGCTTCGGGTTTCTTTCGTCCCATCTGCTTGGCCGAAAGGGTGGGGGGGAAGCCGTATTTTTCCTTCAGGCGGCAGACCTTCCCCCCTTCCTGGTCGATGGCCACGAGCAGGGGCCTGCTGCTGGCTGCCTGCAGGTCCGACACCAGTTTCCTGACTTGAGAGGGCGAGGCGATGTTGCGGACGGGGCTTTTGCCGGGAACGTCGTAGTCGAAAAGAATGACCGCGCCGACATGGCGCTTCTGGATGTCCTGGATGACGGGATGGTTTTTGTCCACGCTCAGGCCGCGGAAGCTGACCATGAGCATCTGGCCGATTTTTTCTTCCAGGGAAACTTCGACTTTTCGGGGCGCCGCGCACCCCGATCCCAGGACCGCCGTCAGCATCCCTATGATAAGCGGTATTCTCAACCCCTTGAACATCCCTCGTCCTTCCGCCCGCTCGGTGATCTCTCCCTGTAAACAGGGACTGGCTACTTTTGGCAGTTGAAAAGTTGCCTGTCCCTCTCCCTCGGCCACTCCATCGCTAATTAAAAGGTGCCTGTCCCCCTCAGGGTTTTCCGCGACACCTCCTAGTTAGGTTGAGATGTCTACTTTACCGGGGGAAGATCCTTCGTCCGCTTGATTTGCCTGTTAGGCCATATTATTTATATTCAATTTTCTTCTTTTGTAAAAAATAGCGCTCCACCAACAATAAATGCAACCATCGACCACTGTATTAACAATCTTGTAGTATCTATTTTTGTCCCAAGTCTTCGTTCCGGTGGAGTAGGAGGATCGAATAAAAGAGCATAATCAGCTGGGGACTCTCTCTTGATGTTTGTGAGGTTTAACGTATGGGTCCACGGAGGATATAAACCCATTAATATTATGGCAATTATCCCAACTGTTAAAATTTTTTTCTTCTGGTCCATTTTTTCTCTTTTTTATTTGGTTATAAATTAAATTATTTTCTTATGACCAGTTTGTATTTATCATTGACTTTAAGTTCTGTCATTATGCTTTGACCTTCTTCTCCAAAAGTCCACACTATCTCATCACAGCCGTCCTGAATAGCAAGCCAGCGTGCTTTGCTTTTAAGCGCCTCGATGTCATCCCCTTCATACAAAAGTTCTTGCTGTTTTAGCATTTCTGACTGTTGAGAGATGAATTCCTTATTGAGTTTCATGATGTCTCCATTTATTGACCTAACAGGTATTATACAGGGTTTCTATATATAGAAACGGTTTCTACATATAGGTTTCTAGCTTCTATATCTAGAAGCCAGGTTTCCATATGTATAAGCTAGAAACCTTCCTGCTCCGCCTCTGGCACCGCCGGACATCCTTCAGGGGACCGATGGGAGGGTTAATGAATACCTCCCTTTCTACCTCCGTGAAGAATTAAAGTCAACACATTGAGTCGAGAGACCCGTCGTATTGCCCTCCCAGTTCGCTGGCATTCTCTTGTCGGAAAAGCCCAAGCAAACCGGGAACATAATCCCTGCTTGCGCTAAAGTCGTTGTTGCCGAGCGATGGCGAGTTTCCACGGAGTCTCACAGGAAGAATGCCGACAACCCAATCTGACAAGGACTTACCGCCTATATGCCACGACATGGCTGCCCAGGAGAGAACGGCCGCCTTTTGAGGAACGACTCAAACATCCCGGGCGCAGTTGTCCCCTCCGGAATGCGCCCGTCAAAGAAAGTGGTTGTTTTTTCGAAAATAATCTGTATGATACCGCAGACTGTTAAACGCCCCGGCATGCGCACCATCCAAATTTCCCCCGCCGGGGTTTCATCGATCACTGACCCCTCCTGCATTAGGTTCCCTTCCGAATCCGCGGCAGTTCAACAGGTTGGCGACGATGTTCCATAGCCAGTCCTGATTTGCTGCGGCCGTCTCCGTCCGCGGGGCATGCGTTTGTCCCGGCGGCCCGGCAGCGCCCATTTGTTACCTTTCGCCGTCTGCGCGAAAAGGGAAGGAACCTTCATGTCTTTTAGCGAACTGGAGCTTGCTCCGCCCATTCTTCAGGCCATTGCGGCCTGCGGCTACAACGAACCGACCCCCATTCAGGCCAAATCGATCCCCGAGGTCCTGGCGGGGCGCGACGTGCTCGCCTCGGCCCAGACCGGCACCGGCAAGACGGCGGCCTTTATGCTCCCCGTCCTGCAGCGCCTTTCCGTCCTGAACAAAGGCCCCAAGGGAGCGCCCCGGGTCCTGGTGCTGACCCCGACCCGTGAGCTCGCCGCCCAGGTGACCGACGCCACCCGCAATTACGGCAAATACATGAGGGTCCGCAGCGCCGTGATCCTCGGCGGCACGCCTTACGGTCCCCAGTTCCGCGACCTGGGCCGGCCCATCGACCTGGTCGTGGGGACGCCGGGACGGCTCATCGACCATCTCGAGCGCGGCAGCCTCGACCTGTCCCGCCTCGAGGTGCTGATCCTCGACGAGGCCGACCGCATGCTCGACATGGGCTTCAAAGAGGATGTCGAAAAGATCACCGGCAAGGCCCCGGCCGACCGCCAGACCCTGCTCTTCACCGCGACCCTCGACCGGACCATGGCCGATCTGGCCCGCCGCCTGCTCAAGGACCCGGCCCGCATCGACATCGCCGGCAAAAAGGTGACCCTCGATCAGATCGAGCAGCGTCTCCACGTGGCCGACAGCCTCGAGCACAAGAAGCGGCTGCTGAACCACCTTGCCGCCGACGACGCGGTGACGCGGGCCATCATCTTTTCCGCCACCAAGCGCGATGCCGACACCCTCGCCCGCGACCTCAACACCCAGGGGCACCGGGCCGCCGCTCTGCACGGCGACATGAACCAGGGCGCCCGCAACCGCACGGTGCGCGATCTGCGCCACGGCAAAATCCGCCTGCTGGTGGCGACCGACGTCGCGGCCCGCGGGCTCGACGTCAACGGCATCAGCCACGTCATCAACTTCGACCTGCCGATGTCGGCCGAGGACTACGTGCACCGCATCGGCCGCACCGGCCGCGCCGGGGCCACGGGCACGGCCATCTCTTTCGCCAGAAGCGGCGACGACGCCCTGCGTCTGCAGCGCATCGAGCGCTACATCTCCCAGGCGGTCCCCCGTGAGGTGATCCCCGGGCTGGAGCCGACCCGGCCGCTGCTCGCCCCGTCCAAAGGCCGCCCCGGCAATTCGTCAAAGGGCAGGTCGTTCGGCGCGAAAAAGTACGCCGGCGGCAATGGCGGCACTGGTGGCAATGGCGGCAAGTACCAGGGAAAGAAAACCTGGGGCAAAAGTGAGCGCAAAGAGCCGATTATCGAGTATCGCAACAGCAAGCCGGGCCCGGCCCGAAGCCAGGCCCGGAGCCAGGCGAAGCCGACCTCGTACTGATCGGGCGTTACCGGTAAATTCTCAGAGCAAGCGCTTCGAAAGCAAAAAAGGCGGCCTATCCAGGCCGCCTTTTTTTTGTCGGTTCAGCCGGAAAGGGCCGCCAGCATGGTTCGTGTCGCGGCGGCGGGGTCGGCGGCATGGAGAATGGCGCCGATGCATGCGGCGCTGGCGCAGCCGGCCGCGCGCAGTTCGGGGATGCGGTCGGCGGTGACGCCGCCGAGGGCGAAGGCGGGGAGGGGGGCTCCGGTGCAGGCCGCGCGGAGTTTTTCGAGGCCGACGGGGTCGCCGTAGGGGGCTTTGGAGGGGGTGAAGAAGACCGGGCCGAAGGTGACGAAGTCGGCGCCGTCTGCTGCGGCCTGCCCGATCTCGACGACGCTGTGGGTGGAGACGCCGATCAGTTTGGCCGGCCCGAGGCGCTTGCGGGCCTCTGAGGTCGGCAGGGCGTCGCCGCCGAGGTGGACGCCGTCGGCATCGACGGCGCGGGCGATCTCGATGTTGCCGTTGACCAGGAGGCGGGCGCCGAAGGCGCGGGTCATCTGGCGCAGTTCGAAGGCGAGGGGGAGCAGTTCGTTTGGGGAGAGGTCCTTCTCCCGCAGCTGCACGCAGCGCACCCCGCCGAGCAGGGCCGCCTCGAGCTGGGCGAGCAGGTTCCTGCCCTCGGGGAGGCCCCGGCGGTCGGTGATCAGGGTGAGGTTGAAATTCACGTCCAAGGGCATTGTCTCACGCCCGCTCGCTCTGCTCGCTCAAGCCGCAAAGACGCCAAGGAGAGCAAAGGCGTCGAATCGATAATCGGGACTGGTTAAGATCTTGATTCCAGGTTTTCTTTGCGTCCTTCGCGGCCTTTGCGTGAGGCGGGTTTTGGGGTGTGTCTCTGCAGCAAGCTTTCCGTGGACGGTGATCAGGTAGAGGGTGAAAACCAGACCGAAAGGCATTGTCTCACGCCCGCTCGCTTTGCTCGCTCAAGCCGCAAAGACGCCAAGGAGAGTCAAAAGCGTCAATTCGATAATCGGGCCTGGTTAAGATCTTGATTCCAGGTTTTCTTTGCGACCTTCGCGGCCTTTGCGTGAGGCCGCTTTTTGGGTGTGCCTCTGCAGTAACCCCCCGCTTCAAGAGCTTTGAGTGAGGCAGATTTCGGGAGCGTGCTACCCCGCTTCCCGGTCGAGAAACGCGCTGTCCCAGTCCTTCCAAACCGCCTCGTACCCCTTGGCCCGGATCAGGCGGCAGACTTCGTCGGGGGAGCGGTCGTCGTCGATGGCGAACTGCTGGGTGCTGTGGTCGTCCTCGGCGTAGCCGCCGGGGGCGGTGCAGGAGCCGGCGCTCATCTGGGTGATGCCGAGGGGGATGAGGTTGTCGCGCAGCTCGGCGCTCTCGCGGGTGGAGAGGACCAGGCCGGCGTCGGGCAGGAGCAGGCGCAGGGCGCAGATCATCTGGACGAAGTGGCGGTCGGAGACGGGGTTCAGCGGCTGGAAGCCGCCGTCGGCCGGGCGGATGCGGGGGAAGGAGACCGAGACCTGGGTGCGCCAGTGGTGGCGGGAGAGGTGCAGGGCGTGCAGGCCGAGGAAGAAGGCTTCGCTGCGGTGAGGGCCGAGGCCGAGGAGGAAGCCGAGGCCGATGCGGCGCAGGCCGGCCGCCCCGCCGCGCTCGGGGGTGCCGAGGCGGAAGTCGTAGTCGCGCTTTTTGCCGAAGGGGTGCATCTGCTCGTAGAGGACCCGGTCGAAGGTCTCCTGGTAGATCGTCAGCCCGTCCACCCCGGCCTCGACCATCTGCCGGTATCCGGCCTCCTCCATGGGATAGACCTCGATGGAGATGGAGCTGAAGAGGTGGCGGATGCGCCGGGCGGCGGCGGCGAGGTAGTCGTTGTCGACGGCCTTGGGCAGCTCGCCGGTGACGAGGAGGATGTGGCGGAATCCCTGGTCGTGCAGTACGGCCGCCTCGCGCTCGATCTCGTCGAGGGAGAGGGTGCGGCGCGGCACCTTGTTGGTGGCGGAGAAGCCGCAGTAGCGGCAGCCGTTGTTGCACTCGTTGGAGATGTAGAGGGGGGCGTAGAGCAGGATGTTGTTGCCGAAGCGCTGCCGGGTCACCTTGTGGGCCTTGGCCGCCATCGTTTCGAGGTAGCCCTCGGCGGCCGGGGAGAGGAGCGCCATCAGGTCGTCGGGGCGGGGGCGTTCGGCGGCGAGGGCCCGCTCCACGTCGGCGGCGGTCTTCGCCTCGATCTGCGCCTGGACCTGCCGGGGGTCGTATTGGTAGATGATGTCGAGAAAGTTCATTTTCCTGTATTCCAGTCAGTTCTCAAGGGAAAACAAAATTCAAAGGGGACACGGATCAAATCTGATGAACACGGATTTTGTCAAAGGCTGAAAACTGAAAACCAAGATTGGTATGAAATCCGATTTGATCCGTGTTCATCCGTGTCCCAATCCTTTTTTGATCTGAAGCTGTTGGGGTAGTCAGCTTCCCAAAAACCCGGTCAACGGACTCGACGCCTCGGCCTTNCGCTTTTCGCCGAGCCCGGCCAGAAACGCTTCGCGCCCGGCCTCGACGCCCTTCTTGAAGGCGACCCCCATGGCGCCGGGGTCGGGGGAGACGGCGAAGGCGGTATTGACCAGAACCGCGTCGGCCCCCATCTCCATCGCCAGGGCGGCGTGGGAGGGTGCGCCGAGGCCTGCGTCGACGATGACCGGGACGGTCGCCTGCTCGATGATGATGGCGACCTGTTCGGCGGTGCGCACCCCCTTGTTGGTGCCGATCGGCGCGCCCAGGGGCATGACCGTGGCGGTCCCCGCTTCCTGCAGGTGCTTGGCGAGGACCGGGTCGGCGTTCATGTAGGGCAGGACGGTGAACCCCTCCTTGACCAGGATCTCGGCGGCCTTGAGGGTCTCGATCGGGTCGGGCAGCAGGTAGTAGGGGTCGGGGGTGACCTCGAGCTTGACCCAGGGCTCGCAGCCGGCGGCCCGGGCCAGGCGCGCCAGGCGCACAGCCTCGTCGGCGTCGCGGGCGCCGCTGGTGTTGGGCAGCAGGAGGTACTTCTCCCGGTCGATGTGGGAGAGCATGCTGTCGTCGGGGTTGTCGATGTCGACCCGGCGCAGCGCCACGGTGACGATCTCGCAGCCCGAGCCCTCCATCGCCGCGACCATGGCCGCGTTGGAGGAAAACTTGCCTGTGCCGACGAGGAGCCGGGAGTCGAAACTGCGTCCGGCGATGACCAGTTGATCCATGGTTTGACCCTTCGGTAAATAGTAAAAACTTTCGGCTTTCGGTTGGCGGAAAGCCAAGAGCGTTGTGGGTGGTTGCGGCTGATTGGTTATAGCTGATGGCTGCCTTTTCTATCCGCCGCCGACGAACTGGACGATCTCCAGGGTGTCGCCGTCGGCGAGGGCTGTGGCGCCGAATCGCTCCCGGGGCAGGATGTCGCGGTTGAGTTCCACGGCGACCCGCAGGGCGTCGAGGTTCAGGGTTCCGAGCAGTTCCGCCACCGTGAGGGGGGAGGACAGTTGCTGCTGCTTGCCGTTGACGGTAAGGTTCATGGTCTCTCTCTTCTTCAGGCGGGATCTTCGCCGAGGAGCAGTCTCAGCACGGCGTTGGCCTGGTGGCCGGCGGCGATGCCGACCCGCGGGGCCATCAGCCCCTCCCCCGGCCGGGCCGCGGTCTCGCCGTCTCCGATCAGGTAGAGGTTGCCGGCGGCGCGACGGGTGACGACGGTGTTGGACGGGCCGTAGCCGGCCATCCCGGAGGCTGCGACCAGGGGCTTGCCCGGGCAGCCGAGGAGATAGGTTTCGGTCAGCATCGCCTTCTGGTCCGGGGCGTCGAAGGCCTCGACTAGGACGTCGACCCGGTCGAAGACCTGGGGGATGTTGCCCGGCTCGAGGCGGCCGTGGAAGGCCGCGACGCGCACGCAGGGGTTGATGCGCCGCAGGTTTGCCCGCAGGGCGTCGACCTTCGGCAGGCCGATCTGGTCGACGAAGTATTGCTGGCGGTTGAGGTTGGAGGGCTCCACGATGTCGCAGTCGGCGACCACCAGCTGTCCCACTCCGACCCGGGCCAGGGCCACGGCCACGGCGGAGCCGAGCCCCCCGACGCCTGCGATGCCGACGCTTGCTTTTTTGACCTTGGCGTGAACCCCGGGGGTGTGCCGGGCGGCCATGAGGGCTTCGAGCTCTTCGGCCGTGGGCTGCTCGCCGCGGCGGATCAGGACCACCCTGTCGGCGGCCCGCAGGGGCTGGCCGCTCTCTGCCGGGAAGCCGTTGACGATGACCACGTCGGCGTCGGGCTTGAAGCGCGCCCGCACCTCGTCGAGGGTGGTCTGCTCGGCGACCTCGACCGGCTGTTCGTTGAGGAAGATGTTCATAAACGTCAAAAGGCCGCTCAAAGCGGCCTCGAAAGGGGGCATCCGCCCCGTTTTCGCCGCTTCCCTACGCCGGTACGACCCGGATCAGGTTCAAAGGGTCGCCCCGCCTCGGCGGGACTCTCAGTGCAACACTCCCCTAGCGATTTCCATGTCTGCAGTAGAGCAAGGCTATCAGTCCGGGGGGGGCGAAGTCAAACGCTTTGTGGGATTTGCCATTGTGCCGGGCGGGGCTTTTGACTATCATGACAGTTTTTCAGAACTGCTGGCCCGTCGCTGCGGCAACGCGTGCAGGACGAGGACCGAGGGAGGTGCGGCCCATGAGTATTTCAGATCGTTATCGGGGGATCGCCGAGGATGCCCGCGTCCTGCTTGAGGACCTGCGCCAGGCCGCGGGCGATGAGGAGAGCAGGGAGATCAGGATCGTGGCCCAGGCCGTGACGCAGCTGAGGGAACTGGAGGACCAGGTGGGGGAGATCCCCCGCATCCGCCTCGAGTCCAAGCTCACCCCGGTGCTGCTTAAGGCCCATTCCTCACTGGACCGGGCCCGGCTTCTCATGGAGGAGCAGGGCGCCGAGGACCGGGCTTCGTCGGTCTGGGACATGGAGCAGAAGCTCTACCGCCTGCTCAACGACCTGTAAGGGGCGGCCCCTCTTCTCTGCCCGGGTCAGGCCCTGGCCTGGGCCCTGCGCCGCTTCTTCAGGAGGGCCTCCCGCTTCGGGCCCTCCGTCTGCGGCACGAAGCGGCGCTCCTCGCCCCAGCCACCACTCAGTTCCTCCAGAGCGTTCCGGGGGGGCTTTGTCTGGGGTCGGGCTGCGGGCGGTTCGAGGAGTTCGGCCCGGTTCTGCAACCGCAGGGTGCTGGCGGCCGTCCGCTATTCAGGAAGTACCTGCCATATCGATTTCAATAGAAAGAGGAGGCGTGATGAGCGAGCAGAAGAAAAAAGAAGTGAATATGGAGATTCAGCTGGACGAGGAGATCGCACAGGGGGTCTTTGCGAACCTGGCGGTGATGAATCACAACGAAGGGGAGTTCGTCATCGACTTCATCTTCGTCCAGCCCCAGGTGACCCGGGCCAAGGTGCGCAGCCGGGTGGTCACCACGCCCCTCCACGCCAAGCGCCTGTTGCTGGCACTGGAGGAGAACGTGCGCAAGTACGAGAAGAAATTCGGCACCATCAAGGCCGCCCCGGTTCCGAGCGCGCCGGTCTCCCTGGAGGACAAGGTTCATTAGCCGGCGGCTCAGCCGGGGAGTGGCTCCACCCGGTTGCGGCCGCCCCGTTTTGCGTTGTAGAGGGCGTAGTCGGCCTCTCGGATGAGGTCGTCTTCGCTCTGGATATTGCCTGACGGGAAGGTGGCCACCCCCAGGCTGATGGTCAGCCGGAGTTCCTTGAGGGGGCCGGGGAAGGTCAGCCGGGCGGCCGCCTCCCGGATCCTTTCGGCGACCTGCTGGGCGTTTGCCAGGTCCGTTTCGGGGAGGACCAGGGCGAACTCCTCGCCGCCGAAGCGGGCTGCCAGGTCGTAGGGCCGCAGTTTTTCGTTGAACAGGTCGCCGAGGGCGACCAGGACCGAATCGCCCTGCTGATGGCCGTAGGTGTCGTTGACCTTTTTGAAGTGGTCGATGTCGGCCATGACCAGGGAGAGGGGGGTGTCGATGCGCCGGCTGCGCTGGAATTCTCTTCTCAATGTCTGCATCAGGGAGCGGCGGTTGTGCAGCCGGGTCAAGGGGTCGGTGTTTGAAAGCTCCAGCAGGAGCTGATTGCTTTTTTTCAGCTTGTCCTGCAGGGACTTGATCTTGAGCTGGACCTTGACCCGGGCCACCAGTTCGGACGGATCGAAGGGCTTGGTGACATAGTCGCTGGCGCCCTGCTCCAATCCGCGGATCTTGCTCTCCTTCTCTTCCCGCCCGGTCAGCAGGATGACCGGGATGTCGCGCAACTCCTCCCTCCCGTTCATCATGCTCAGGAACTTGAAGCCGTCCATGCTCGGCATCTCCAGGTCGCAGAGGATCACGTCCACGGGGCGGTTGAGCACGGTCTTGAAACCCTCGATGCCGTCGCCCGCCTCGAAGTAGAATTTGAACAGGGACGTTTTTCGAAGGATCTCAAGGATCTGCGTGCGCGCCGATTTGGAGTCGTCGATGATGAGAAGGGATGCGTCCATGTCCGTGTCCGAAAGGGTTTGGGAACCGTTGGGCGTCTCCCGGCACAAGGCTCCACCTTTCTTGTCGGCAGTCCCTTCTCTTTTCTTTAGGTTTTTTTGGATTTTTTTTGGGGGCGTTCTCAGAGCCCGGGCATAAGCTTGACCCGGTTGCGGCCGCCCCGTTTTGCGCCGTAGAGGGCCCGGTCGGCCTCCCGGATGAGGCCCTCCACGCTCCGAACGCGTTGGTGGGGGAAGGCGGAGATCCCCAGGCTGAGGGAGAGCCTGACCTCCTGAAGGGGGCCGGGGAAAGAGAGGTCCATGGCCGCCGCCCGTATCCTCTCGGCCACCTGAAGGGCCTGGTCGGGCAGGGTGTCGGGAAAGACCAGGGCGAATTCCTCGCCGCCGAAGCGGGCGGCGACGTCGTACTGGCGCAGGTGACCCTTCAGAAGTTCGGCCACGGCGATCAGGACCGTATCGCCGAGCTGGTGGCCGTAGGTGTCGTTGACCCGCTTGAAGAAGTCGATATCCACCATGGCCAGCGAAAGGGGGATCTTGCTGCGCTCGCTGCGCTCGAGTTCCTTGTCCAGGATCTGCATGAGACATCGGCGGTTGCAGAGCCCGGTCAGGGGGTCGGTGTTGGAGAGCTCGAGCAGGAGCCGGTTGTTCTTCTTGAGATTGTCCTGGAGGGTTTTGACCTTCAGCTGCACCTTGACCCGGGCCACCAGTTCCTCCGGGTCGAAGGGCTTGAAGATGAAATCGCTGGCGCCCCGCTCCAGGCCCAGGACCTTCTCTTCCTGCTCCTGGTGGCCGGTCAGGAGAATCACCGGAATATCCTGCCACTCGGCTCGGGCCTGCATCCTCTGCAGCACCTTCCAGCCGTCCATGTCCTGCATCTCCAGGTCGCACAGGACCACGTCGACCGCCCGGTCGCCCAGCAGCAGCAGGCCTTCCCGGCCGCTCGACGCCTCCAGGTAGACCGAGAACAGGGCCGACTCCCTGAATGCCTCCATGATGGCTCTGCGGGCCACCCGGGAATCATCGATGATCAAAATGGTTGATTTCATTGCTCCTGCCGTATGCCCGTCTGTTCATTCCAATTAAAGCAAACCCCTTTCGGTTGTAAAGCGCTCTGTGGTCACGAAGGCCTCTTTCCACCTGATATACTTAAAAAAACGTACGCGAATGGAAAGGAGGTCATCGATGTCCCTGGTGAAGACTTGGTATACCCCGGAGGATGCAGGGGACAAGTATGGGGTGAAGAAAGCTGTTGTTCTGGAGTGGGTCGAGGAGGGCCTGGTCCGTTGCGAGCGCGAGAAAGGCAAGGTGGCGCGGGTTAACATCGACGACGTGAAGCTCGAGGTCGAGACGCTGGTCCGCAAGGGGTGATTCCGCCTCGGACCTGACATTGTCCCGGTCCCGAAGCGCGAGGGCTCCGGTCTCCCCAACGCCTACGCCGCTGATGCATGGGGGATCGCGCAGGGGCCGGCCCTGGAGCTGATGGGGGATGTGCGCCTGGCTGGCGGGTGCGGCGGCAGGGCATGCCGGAGTTGCGGGCTTTGAGGCTCAGCAGCAGGAGCCGCCGCTGTCACAGGAGGGTTTCCGGCCGGTCAGCCAGCCCTGGATGATGGCGCTGGCGCATCCCACCCCGGCATCCACCCGGATCGCATCGACGGGGCAGTTCCGGTCGCAGGCGCCGCATTCCATGCAACGGTCGCGTTCGAGGATGCGGGCCTTGCCCCCTTCGACGGCGAACACGGCGTGGGGGCAGACCTGCTCGCACAGGCCGCATCCGATGCAGGTTTCCCCGTCCAGCTGCAGGGTGCTCACCCCTTCCAGGTAGCGCATGGTCTTCACCGTTCCGTCTCCATTCTAGAGCCCCCCGGCGATCCAGGCAATTCCCGCGGCGAGGGTCGCGAGGAACTGCAGCGGCAAGGCGCGGCGCATCTCTTTTTCCACTCCAGAGGGCGAGGTGAAGGGGGTGCACCCGGTGAAATTCATGGCGACGCAGGAGGAAACGGCGGGAAGGGCGAGACCGACGGCAAGGGCCGTCGCGCCTCCCAGCTCGCTCCACCGCAGGGCGAGGAAGAGGGTCGCGAGGAGGCTCCCCGTCAAGGCGCCCTTGACGGCGAAGGCCCGCCCGGGGACCCAGGGCAGCAGCAGGGGCGTGACAACCGTTCCGGCAAGGAGTCCCGCCAGGTAGACGAGCAGGGCGCTACCGCCGCGGTCGGCGGCCGCCTCCAGGGAATAGCCTTCTCCGGAGACGCCTCCGAGAACGAGGAGGGTCAGGGCCACCCAGAGCGAGGGCTTGAGCATTCCCGCCAGTTCCACCGGGCAGAGAACCAGGCGCTCGGCGGTGGTGAAGGATACGCGGCGCATCTGCCCGCTCGCCCGCATGCCGGCCGCGAGGAAGGGGCGGATGTCCTGTGCCCGGACCGGGCCGTATGCCACCGTAAACCCGCACTTCTTTGCCACTTCGCCGGCCGCCACCCCCGGCGCCCCGAGCTGGGGCACGACGAGGACCCTGTGGGCGACCAGGCTGTCCATCTCCACGTTCCGAACCTGGCGTACGATCTCATCGGTGCCGAAGGTCCCCTTCCCCGCAGCGCACCAGACGTTGATTCCCCGAGTGTCGAGTACCAATATCCAGGCGTCCAGGCCGGAGAGTTCCCGGCGCAGGGCGTCGAAGCTCAGCTTGTAGTTGGCCGAGACCAGGACGGGGGAGGTGTCCGCCGGATTCCCCGCTGCGTAAAGGCCGGGGGCGACCCGGTAGCGGCTGCGCCCCAGTCCCCAGCGCATCATCCAGCGGCCGAGGACATCCCCCCAGGCCAGGGAGGTGCTCACGACGGGGATCGGGCCGGAGCGGGTCTCCAGCCAGCCCGTCACGAAGGGCCAGGAGCGGTAGCCGGGCAACTCCCGGGGCTCGGGGGCTCAGCAGGGAGGGGGCGGTTTCTCCCCCGTTGCCGGGGAAGGATCGAAGGAGGGGGGGGCCGGGGAGGGCCGGTCGTCCTGTCGGCCGGGCGGGGCTTGCGTTTTTCGCCGGGGACGATCGCTCATCGTTATCTTTCCTCGAAAGGGGGGCGCGGCTGATGGTTCCCATTCTACCACGGGAACGCCTCCCGGGTGGCGGCGATGAAGCGATTCTGGTTCAGGCGAAGGGGGCAATCTTCAGGTCCCGGCTCGGGGACCGGCATATTTCCCCAGGAAAGGCGCCCCTCCCCGGAAAGAAGGGAAACGTGAGTCTTTGAAAGCGGATGCCCGGCGCGGGGGCCGGGCATCCGTTGTCGCTATCCGAGGTTTCGTCCCCCCATGGCCTTGAGCCTGCCGTGGGCCGAGCGCAGCATGCGCTCGGTGGTGGCCCAGTCGACGCACTTGTCGGTGATCGAAACCCCGTACTTAAGCTGTTTGAGGTCTTCGGCGGTCTTGGGGCTCGGCTGGTTGCCCGCCTCAAGGTTGCTTTCGATCATCAGCGAGCAGATGCTGCGGTTGCCTTCTGCGATCTGGTCGAGGGCGTTGGTCAGGACCTCTTCCTGGCGCTCGTGGTTCTTGAAGCTGTTGGCGTGGCTGCAGTCGATCATGAGGGCGGTGGGCAGGCCGGCCTTGGACAGCAGTCCCTCGGTGCGGGCGATGTCCTCCGGGAAGTAGTTCGGCTTGTCGTTGCCGCCCCGCAGCACAATGTGGACGTCGGGGTTCCCCTCGGTCTGGACGATGGCGCTGCGCCCGTCGTTGTTGATCCCCAGAAAGTTGTGGGAGTGGAGGGCCGCGCCCATGGCGTCGATGGCGACCTGCAGACTGCCGTCGGTGCCGTTTTTGAAGCCGACGGGGAAGGAGAGGCCGCTGGCCATCTCGCGGTGGGGCTGGGATTCGGTGGTGCGGGCGCCGATCGCCCCCCAGCTGATCATGTCGGACAGGTAGTGGGGGGTGACGGGGTCGAGCATCTCGCAGGCTATCGGCAGGCCGAGATCGGTGACGGCGCACAGCAGGCTGCGGGCGACCCCCAGCCCCTTGGAAATCTGATGGGTGCCGGTGAGGTCGGGGTCGTTGATGAGCCCCTTCCAGCCGATGGTGGTGCGGGGTTTCTCGAAATAGACCCGCATGACGAGGAGCAGCTGGTCGTTCAGTTCCTTGTTGAGCGCGGCGAGCCGTTCGGCGTACTCCAGGGCCCCCCTCGTCTCGTGGATCGAGCATGGGCCCACCACCACGAGGAGGCGCGGGTCGCGGTTGGCGAGGATGTCCTGGATCTGTGCGCGGCTTTGGCTGACGGTTTCAGCGGCTTCGGCCGAAAGGGGGAAGACCTGCTTCAGGTAGGTCGGGGCAATGATCGGTGTCAGGCTGCGGATGCGCAGGTTGCTGGTGCGTTTCATCGTCGGTCCTTTTCTTGTCTCCTGAAGACAACGGTCGGGTTGGGTGGCTCATGGATTTGTATTTACACTGAATCCTGCAATATTAGCCTCTCTGTCTATGTCATGTCAAAGAATGAATGGAGAGGGTTGTTTTCGCCTTTGCCTATTGTTCCCCGATTGACGGGGGAAACGGCGATGGAAACCGTTTGACACGCTCCTGGCGATTCTGTATAAATGGACTTTGGTTTACTATTCCAGCGTAAAAACAGTTGGTTAAAAAGGAGCGTCATGGGTTTCGGAAATATATTTATCAATGCCATCTACCAAGTCGTCGACCTGGTCTTCACTCTCTACGTTTTTATTGTGGTTGCCCGAGCGGTCATCTCCTGGGTGAACCCCGATCCGTACAATCCTATTGTTCGTTTTCTCCACAATGCGACCGACCCTGTTCTGGATCGCATGCGCAGGGTCCTTCCCCTGCAGTTCGGCGGGATGGATTTCTCCCCCATTGTCCTGCTGATCGGCCTTTCGGTTCTCAAGCAGGTTATTCTGCAGTTCATCGCCACGCTCGCCCGCGGCGCCTACTGATCCGGACCGTCTTATGCGCATTACCCCCATCGACATCCAGCAGTACCAGTTCAAGACGCGCCCCCTGGGATACGAAAAGGCGAGCGTGGACCATTTCCTCGAACTGGTGGCCGATGAACTGGAACGACTTTTCCGGGAAAACCAGGAGGTCAAGGAAGAGTTCGCCCGCACCCGGGCCGACCTGGAAGAGATGCGGGCGCGCGAAGCGACCCTCAAGGAAACCCTGCTGACGACCCAGAAGGTAACCGATGAGCTGAAGGTCAATGCCCGCAAGGAGGTCGAGCTCCTGATCGAGGAGGCACGGCTGCAGGGCGAGAAGATCGTCCGTGACGCCGATGCGCGACGCATCCAGCTCATCGACGAGATTCAGGAGATCAAGCGCCAGAAGATTTCCTTCGAAACCAGCTTGAGGGCCCTGGTGGAGAGCCATGTGCGCCTGCTCGACCAGGGGGTCGTCTCCATCGGGGGGAGCGCCAAAGAGGATTACCTCCTGGAGCAGACCCTTCCCTTTGAGGCCGGAAACGATTCGCCCGGGGAGAAGGAAGAAGGAGAACCCGGCGAGCACCAGTGATGCCTGCCTACCTCCATGGGGTCGATGAAGGGGTCGTCGTCGATCTCCACGTTCAGCCCCGAGCAAGCAAGAATGAAATCGTCGGCGTCCAGGCGGATGCCCTGAAGGTTCGCCTGACCTCCCCTCCGGTGGAGGGTGCGGCCAACAAGCTGTGCTGCGCCATGTTCGCAAAGCTGTTCGGGGTGGCTAAGAGGGATGTCGAACTGGTGGGGGGAGACAAGTCCCGCCGCAAGAGGATTCTCATCAGGGGAGTGTCGGCCGAGCAGGTGAGCCGGACGCTCGCGCCCCTGCTGCGGAAAGACTGAAAGGCGTCGCTGCAGAGGCTTCAGGGGACACGGAGAAATCGCAGACTTTTTTCACGGCCCCGCCGGATTCGATCCGGCGGGGCCGTTTGCGTTCTGCAGGGCCGCTTGAAGCAGGTCGTCCCGTTCGTACACGTCCTTGCGGAACTGAAGGGTGCCGTCCTCGTCGACCCAGGCGGTCCAGTAGACCAGGTAGACGGTTATCGGCTCGGGGAGGGAGACGGCCCGATGCTCACCGCTCTCCAGGGTGGTCGCGATGGCCTCGCGGGGCCAGGCCGGATCCCCGTCCAGCACATACTCCGCCAGGTCGAGAGGTTTTTCAAGGCGGATGCAGCCGGAGCTGAAGGTGCGCTCGGTGGCGTCGAAGAGCTGGCGGTGGGGGGTGTCGTGAAGGTAGACGGCAAAGCGGTTGGGAAGCATGAACTTGATCTGTCCCAGGGGGTTTTCCGGGCCCGGGTCCTGGCGCAGCTTGAAGGGGAAGTTGTTCGCGTCGAGCCCGGTCCAGTCGATGGCGTTCGGGTCGAGTTCTTCGGCGTGCCTGCTCCAGTCGCTGAAAACCCGAATTTTCTGACGGGCCAGGAATTCGGGGTCCTGAAGGATTTTGGGTAAAACGTCCCGCACGGCGATGCTCGTGGGGATGTTCCAGAAGGGGTTGAAGACCATGTAGGTCATGGACTCGCTGAAAGCTGGGGTGCTGCGGGCTGCCCGGCCCACGATGACCCTCATGCGCAGGACCGCCCGGCCGTCCTCCACCGCCTTCAGCTCGAAGCCGGCCATGTTCACCAGCAGGTATCGGCGGCCCAGGTCTCTCGGCATCCAGCGGCGGCGCTCCAGGTTGAGCAGGATCTGGTCGATGCGTCCTTCCACCGGTATGTTGAGGGCCGCCCGGGTCACCGGGCCGACGATGCCGTCCACCTTAAAGCCGTGGCGGCCCTGGAAATGCCGCACCGCTTTTTCCAGTTCGGCATCGAATTCCCCGTCCGTATCGCCGCCATGGGCAAGGTCGCCGGTCATGGCCAGCCGTTGCCGAAGAAGGGCGACCGCAGGTCCGGCCGCTCCCCGTTTCAGGAGTGGACCGTTCGGCAGAGAGGGCCAGCCGCCGCGGCCGGCGATGGCGCGGTAGCGGGCCAGGCTCTCCTGGAGACGGAAATATCCAGGGTCCTCCGGGGTGAGTCCATCGAGCAATTTCCCGAGGGAATGAGGGGGCAGGGCCCGCTCCATGGCGGCGAGGTGGTCGATGCGGTCGGATTCCAGGAACCATTTGGGGTCGGCGTTTTTGGTTTCTTTCCGGCCCGAGAGAAGATCGCGGCTAAAGGTGAGAAAGGCGCTGCTGAGAAGAAGGTCGAGCTCTGCCAGGGGCTCCGCCTCGGCCGAAGGGAGCCGCTGCAGGATGTCGGCGAGCCGGTAGGTCTCGGGGTCGAGCCCCTGCTCGCCCGCTCTGTGAAGGGCATCGGCCAGAAGCACGGCTTCCGGGGCCAGCCCCTCCCCCCTGATCCATGCCGGCTGGAAGTCGCGGCGGCGGTAGAAGGTTTTCAGCCGTTCCTGGTCCTCGGCGTTGGCAGGGCTTCCGGGCAGGGNNNNCCGAAGATGCCAGCCACAGACCGGCAAGGCAGAGCGCGTACAGGAGGATGCGCCGGACCGGCCCGGGGCAGGGGGTGTCAGGGCCGGGAAAGGCCCCGGCTGTGCGCTGCTGGCTCATGGGCTTTCCCGGGTTCAAGATCGCCAGGGGGCGGGATCAGACTTCGAAATCGACGGCCAGAACGCTGGAGCAGATGGGCTTGATCTTTTCCACCACCGCGAGGTGGTCGGGATGGCCCTGGTAGCGCTGCATGGCGTCCAGGTCGGCGAAGCTCGAAACCAGGGCGAAGTCGTAGGAGCGCTCCGAGCGCACCACGTCGCGACCGAACTCGAAAGCGGCGATCTCCGCGATGGTGGCCGGCAGGCCGGCCAGCCCTTTTTCGACGGCTTCGATGTCTGCCGCCGCCGTCTCGGGCTTGAATTTCATGAAGACCACGTGTCGAAGCATATCCTGCTCTCCTTTTGTTCAAATGGGGCCGCCCTGAAGCGGAGCTCCCCTCGGTTGGCTGCCTCAGGTGGGCAGTTCAAGTGTGCGCCGGACCTCGAACTCGAGGATGGCCCCTGCCAGGCCGAGGACGATTCCTTCGGGGTGATCCTCGTCCTCCCACCAGCACATGTCGAGCTGGTGGGCCTGTCCCGGCCATCCGCGGATGATTGCGGCGAAGGGATCGGGAACGGTTCGGGTCGCCGTCCGGATCTCCCTCTCGATGAACATGTTCAGCTCTCCGCTGGGCGCCCGGGCGATTCCTCCCCGGGGTGAATATTTCTCGACCGCCCGCGCTGCAATGGCGGCGACCAGTTCTTTCCGTTTGTCCAAGGACTGCATTCATCCTGTCAGGGTGATGGGCTCTTATCCTATCCCGATTCAAAGATTCTTTCAAATTTTTTAACTTCAGGGGGCCGTCGGCCGACTGCCGCTGCCGGCGAGGGAAAGGCCATGGTTTTTGCGGCGACAGCGGCTTCATTCGTCCTGATCGCTCAACGCCGCTTTGCCCCCGGTCAGGTCCGCCACTTCCCGGGTGAAGGCAGGGACCCTCTCCCTGGTGAGTTCCACCCGGTACGCCACCTTGCAGGCAAAGTCCGATGAAAGGATTTTGGCCTCGAAGGAGGGGAGCATCCTTTCGAACCCGGCGACGTGGCCGTAATCGAGGCTGACGCCGAGCCTGGCCCACTCGCGCCGCTCCGCCAGGGGAAGTTCCGCGAGGGCCTTCAGGACCGCTTCGGTGTAGGCCCGGGCCATGCCGCCTTTGCCGAGTTTGACGCCCCCGAAATACCGGGTCACCACCGCCCCGATGTCCCCCACGCCGCCGTGCAGCAGGGCGGTGAGCATGGGGCGCCCCGCCGTGCCGTGGGGCTCGCCGTCGTCGCTCATGCCGGTGTGGCCGGTGTCGCCGGGAGGCCCCACAGCAAAGGCCCAGCAGTTGTGGCTGGCGTCCGGGAATTCGGCCTTGACCCGGGCCACGAAGGCCCGGGCCTCCGCCTCCGAGGGGGCGTGGGAGATGGTGGCCACAAAGCGGCTGCGGCGAACTTCGATCTCGGTGCGGATCTGGCGGGCCGGGATCGGGTAGCGGTCGGGGGCTGTCATGAGATGTTTTCCTGCATCTGTTAAAACCCGGGTTTATGCCGAATTTCAGGGGCCGCATCGGCTTATTTGTATTGGAATGGCAACTCGATTTATGAGACAATTTCGGCGACAAATCAACCCAGAAGTGTATTGCAGGGGCCCTTGGCCCTCTGACAGCGGCGGGGCGGGGCTGCAATTCGGGCTTTTCATGTTTTTTGCGCGGCGAAAGCCAGGGCGCAGGGTGACAAAGATGCATTATCGCCTTTCAGACATCATCGACATTTCTGCTCTGCAGACCCTCATGGACAGCCTGTGGCAGGCCTCGGGGATCCCCGTCGGGATCGTCGATGTCGGGGGGGAGGTCCTGGTCGCCGCCGGCTGGCAGGACATCTGCACCGCTTTCCACCGCCGCCACCCGGACACGGAGAGGCTCTGCAGGGAGAGTGACGCCTATCTCCGCGAGCACCTCTCCGCCCACCGCCAGCTGCCCGAATGCGGCTACGTCGAATACCAGTGCAAGAACGGCATGATCGACATCGGGGTCCCGATCGTGATCGAGGGCGAGCACCTGGCCTCCCTCTTCCTGGGGCAGTTCTTTTACGAGAGTCCCGATGAAGAGTTCTTCCGCCTGCAGGCCCGGAGGCACGGCTTCGACGAGGGGAGCTACCTGGAGGCCCTGAACCGGGTTCCCATCTTTTCCCAGGGCAAAGTGCGGGACTTTCTTGATTATCACTCCCGTTTCGTGAATCTCCTGACCGAGATGGGGGTGCAGAAGCTTCGGGAGTTGAAGTCCCAGGCCTCCCTGGAGGAGAAGGACAAGAGGTTTCGCACCTTCTTTCAATCGTCAGCCGCCGGCATGACCATCATCAGCCCCGATGGCGTCATCATCGAGGCCAACCCGTTCATTTGTGACTACCTGGGGCTGTCGGAGGAGGAGGTCCACGGGGCATCCATCGAGGCATTGACCCACCCCGGGGACCGCGAGAAGACCGGCCGCCTCTACGGCGAACTCCGATCGGGAAAGCGGGACTCCATCCAGTACGAAAAGCGTTATCTGCGCAAGGACGGCTCTGTCGTGTGGGGCCACGCCTCCGCCACCCCGGTCTACGATGCCGAGGGGAAGCTGGATTACATCGTCGCCCTGGTCCAGGACATCACCTCCCGCAAGGAGGCCGAGCAGGAACTGGCCTACCGTGAGGCCTTCGAGCGCCTGACCGCCAGCATTTCCACGAGGTTCGTCGAACTGGCCCCGGTCGAAATCGACCGGGGAATCGATAACGCCCTGAAAATGTTGGCCGAATTCGTCGATGCCGACCGGGCCTCCCTGTTCCGCCATTCGCCCTGCGGCGAGTTCTTCGACTGCACCCACGAGTGGTATGCCCCGGGCATGGTCTCGCAAAAAGACCAGAAACAGGGGCTTCGGCTGCGGGATCTGCCCTGGGCGGCGGAACATATCCTGAACCGGGAGATCCTCTTTGTCCCCCGGGTAGACGACCTGCCGGTCGAGGCGGCCCTGGAAAAGGAGCTGTGGGGGGGATTCGGCCTCAAATCGCTGGTGACCGTTCCCGTTCTGGCCGGTGGGCGGGTCGTCGCGAGCCTGGGAATCGACACGGTCCGCTCCGAAAGCTTCTGGGGGCAGCAGGATCTGGCCCTGCTGAAGACGGTCGGCGAGATCGTCGGCAACGCCCTCGAGCGGCAGCAGGCCGACCAGATCCTTTACGAAAGCGAAGAGCGCCTGGCCCTGGCCCTGAAGGTCTCCAGCGACGGGGTGTGGGACCGCAACCTGGCTACGGACGAAGCTGTTTACAGCCCCCGCATGTTCACCATGCTCGGCTACGAGCCCGGGGAACTGGACACCTCCAACGAGACCTGGGCCGACCTGGTTCACCCGGAGGACCGGGAACGGGCCCTGTCGGCTATCCGCTGCTGCATGGAGACGGGGGGGGCGTTGCGAAGCGAGTTCCGCATGCGGGCCAGGGACGGCTCTTACGCCCATATCCTTTGCCGGGGGGAGATCGTCGAGTTCGACCGGGAGGGCGCCCCCCTCCGGGCCATCGGAACCCACATGGACATCACCGCCGCCAAGAGGGCCGAGGAAGAACTTCAGAGGGCCCACCAGCAGCTGAACGACATTGTCGAGTTTTTGCCAGACGCGACCTTCGTCATCGACCGGGAAAGGCGGGTCGTGGCCTGGAACCGGGCCATCGAGGAGATGACCGGAGTCTCCAAGGAAGAACTCCTCGGCCAGGGCGACTTCGCCTATGCCGTACCATTTTACGGGACGCGGCGGCCGATTCTGATCGACCTGATCACCAACAGCGACCCTGAGATCGAGGGGCAGTACGATTTTGTCGAGCAGCGAGGCGAAGCCCATTTTGTGGAGACCTTTGTCTCCTCGGTCTTTGGAGGCAAGGGGGCTTACCTTTGGGCAACCGCGGCGCCCCTTTACGATCGGGAGGGGAACCAGGTCGGGGCCATCGAGTCGATTCGCGATATCAGCGACCACACCCGCGCTGAACAGAGTNGCGCTGAACAGAGTCTCCGCAAGGCCCTGGCCGAGGCCGAGGACGCCCGGGACAAGATCGACGCCATCCTCAAGTCGGTGGCCGACGGCCTGGTCGTTGCCGACCTGAGCGGGCGGGTCGTCCTGATGAACCGGGCCGCCGAAAAGCTGTTCGGGGTGTCCCTGAGCATGGCGATTTATCGGCCCCTTGCGGCCCTTCTCACCGACAAGGGCCTCGGAGTCCAGGTTGCCTCCGCCCTCAACGGCGAAGAGGGCATGGCGCCGGTCGAGTGGGATCTGTTCGACGACCAGGGGAAACCCTCCCGGGTGGTCCAGGCCCGGACGGCGCCGGTGCAGGGGATGGATGGAAAGCGCTCCGGAACGATCACCACCTTCCGGGATGTGACCCGGGAGCGGGAGATCGACCGGATGAAGAGCGAGTTCATCTCCACCGCCGCCCACGAACTGCGCACCCCCCTGACTTCGGTCAAGGGTTTTTCCGAACTGCTGATCCAGAATCCCGGATTCGACCCAAAGGAGAGGACCGATTTCCTTTCCATCATTTACGAAAAATCGGGCGTTCTGGAGAAGATCATCGACGATCTGCTCGACCTCAGCCGCGTGGAATCCGGACGGGTCATCTACCTGGAAAAGGAGCCCTGCGATCTCGGAACGGTGGTCGGTCAGGCGGTCAGCCAGTACCAGGCGGAATTCACTCATTACCGCTTTAGCACCCTCCTTCCGGACGCCCCACTGACCCTTTCCCTCGACCGGGGGAAGATCGGCCAGGTCATGGAAAACCTTCTCAGCAATGCGGTGAAGTTCTCGAAGCAGGGGAGCGCCATCGAGATCGGCTGCCGGCGGTAGCCTTCCGGGGTGCGGGTATGGGTCGAGGATGAGGGCGCCGGCATGACCCCGGAGCAGGTCGAGCGGGTGTTCGACAAGTTCTACCGAGCCGACTCCTCCAACACGGCCGTCAACGGGCTCGGTCTCGGCATGACCATTACCCGGGGGATCATCGAGTCTCACGGGGGAGCCATCGAGGTCGAAAGCAGGCCGGGCGAGGGGTCGCGGTTTGTCTTCGAACTGCCGTTGCAGCCACCGGGCGAGTCGTTATAATGAAGCAGTAAAAAAGGCGGCCAGGTTTTTCGGGCCGCCTTTTTTACTCGCAGTCTTTTCCCCGAAGCGAAACAGGAAAGGCATATGGGCTACACCTTTTCCGAAATCATCGATGTCGAAGCCGTCCAGGAGTTGATGACCAGCCTCTGGGAGGCGAGCGGCATCCCCGTGGGGATCATCGATCCCGACGGCAACATCCTTATCGCCACCGGCTGGCAGAGGATCTGCACCGACTACCACCGGCGCCACCCCGAAACCGAGGCCCTGTGCCGGGAGAGCGATCGTTACATCGAGGAGCATCTGCACGCCGGGGATCTGCCCGAGTGCGGTTATGTCGAATACCGCTGCAAGAACGGCATGATCGACATCGGGGTGCCGATCGTCATCGAAGACCGGCACCTGGCCACCCTCTTTCTCGGGCAGTTCTTCTACGAGCCGCCCGACGAGGAACACTTCCGGGAGCAGGCCGGCCGCCACGGTTTCGATGAGGACCAATACCTGGAGCACCTGAGAGAGGTCCCGATCTTTTCCCGCGAGAAGGTCAAGGCGATTCTCAATTATCACACCCGCTTCGTGAACATGCTGACCGGGATGGGGGTGCAGAAGCTTCGGCAAGTGCGAGTTCAGCAGGAACTTGAAAAATCCGAGGAGAAGTACCGGACTCTCTACAACAAAACTCCTGTCATGCTTCATACCATCGATTCCCGTGGCCGGCTGCTCAGTGTCAGCGATTATTGGCTGGAGACCCTCGGATACGAGCGTTCCGAGGTTCTTGGCAGGAAGGCGATGGAGTTTTTGACAGAAGAATCCCGTCGCTATGCCGAAGAGGTTGCCCTGCCGCAGTTCCTGAAGACCGGATCGGTCAAGAACGTGGCCTACCAGTTCGTGAAGAAAAACGACGAGGTCATGGACGTTCTCCTCTCCGCGGTCGCGGAGCGGAACGAAAAAGGGGAGATCGTCCGCGGACTCGCCGTAACAACCGATATCACCGAGAGCAAACGGGCCGAGGAGACCCTGCGAGACAGCGAAAGACGATTTCGCACGCTGGTGGAGGCCATCCCCCACGGAATCCAGGAATGCGATACGGAAGGGATCATCACCTTGACCAACCGGGGTTACGACCGGATGTTCGGTTATGAGCCCGGAGAGGCCGTCGGCGAGGCGATCTGGGAAAAGGAGGTAGGCGAAGGCAAGGACGCCCTGCGGAAATATCTCGCCGACCTGGTTCGGGAGGAGCCTGAGCCCGTCCCCTATTTCACCCGTAATAGCACCAGGGACGGTCGTCTCATCGACCTCCAAGTGGACTGGAACTACAAGAGGGACGAGGCGGGGACCCTGCTCGGGTTCACCTCCATCATCACCGACATCACCGAGCGCAAGGCGGCGAAAGATGCTCTGCGGGAGAGCGAAAGACGGCTGTCGACCCTGATGGGCAACCTGCCGGGCATGGCCTACCGGTGCCGCAACGACCGCGACTGGGCCATGGAGTTCGTCAGCGAGGGGTGCCGCGCCCTGGTGGGGTATGCTTCCGAGGATCTGGTCGGCAACAGGACCCTCGCCTATAACGACCTCATCCACCCCGACGACCGGGTGGATGTCTGGGAAAGATCCAGGCCGCCCTGGAGAAGAAACAGCCGTTCCAGATCGAGTACCGGCTCCGAACCGCAGGGGGGGAGACCCGCTGGGTCTGGGAACAGGGACAGGGGGTGTTCACGGAGGCCGGCGAGCTCCTCGCGCTGGAGGGGTTCATATCCGACGTCTCCGACCGCAAGGAGGCCAAGGAGCAGATCGAAAGCCTGGCCCGGTTCCCCAAGGAAAACACCAACCCGGTCTTGCGGGTCAGCGCCGAAGGCACCCTCCTGTTCGCCAACAAGGGGGGGATGGCATTGTTGCCCTTCCTGGGGAAGGGGTTGGGCGAGCCGGTCAACGAAAACTGGCGCGAACGGCTCGGCGAGGCGTTGGCCCTGGACCGGGCGAGGGAATGCGAGGAACAGTTCGGGGAGCGCTGGTACAGCCTCTCCCTGGTGCCGGTGAGCGAGGGGGGCTACATCAACCTCTACGGCCGGGACGTGACCAAGCGGCACCGGGCTGAGGAGGCGTTGCGCCACAGCGAGGAACAGGTGCGTTTGCTCCTCGACTCCACCGCCGAGGCCATCTACGGCCTCGACCCTGCGGGAAACTGCACCTTCGTGAACCCGTCCTGCCTGCGGATGCTGGGCTATGCGGACGAGAGCGAACTGCTCGGCAATAACATGCATGATCTCATCCATCACCACCGCATCGACGGGAGTCTCTACCCGAAGGAGGAGTGCCAGGTCTATCTCGCCTTCAAGGAGGGGAGGGGGGTGCACACGGACGCGGAGGTCCTCTGGCGTTCCGATGGGACGAACTTCCCCGTCGAGTACTGGTCGTACCCCATTCTCAAGGACGGGGAGGGGATCGGCTCGGTGGTGACCTTCATCGACATCACCGAGCGCAAGCAGGCGGAAATGACCATGCGGTTCGCCCTGCAGGAGGCCGAGGTGTCCCGCGAAAAGATCGCCGCCATATTGAAGTCGGTCACCGACGGTCTCATTGTGACCGACCTGAATCGGCGGGTTGTCCTCATGAACCGTGCCGCTGAGAAGTTCCTCGGTACCACCCTCGGCGAGGCCTTCTCCCGGCCGGTCCAGGACCTGATCCCTGCAAAAGGGGTGGCCGAGGAGGTCCTCGGGATTCTCCGGGGGCAAGTCCCCGGAGAGGGACAGGAGTGGGAGCAGTCCGATGCTGCGAGCGACCGGGCCTGGATGATCCAGGCCAGGAGTTCGGGGGTGAAAGGAGCCGGGGGGAATATTTCCGGAGCCATAACGACCCTGCGCGACGTGACCCGGGAGCGGGAGATCGACCAGATGAAGAACGAGTTCATCTCCACCGCGGCCCATGAACTGCGTACCCCCCTGACCTCGGTGCTCGGCTACACCGAACTGCTGCTCAACCCCGAGGAATACGGAATCTCCGGAGAGGAGCAGCGGCGGGAGTACCTGAACTATGTCTATGACAAGGCGCAGGCGCTGGGCGGCATCATCGAGGACCTGCTCGACCTCAGCCGGGTGCAGGCGGGCAAGGTACTCTCCCTCTCCCCGGGGCCCTGCGAGATCGGGGCGCTCCTTGGAAAGGTGGTCGATCCCTATCGCAAACTCTCCAGTCGTCACCGCTTCGAACTCGTCCTGCCCGAGGAGCCGGTGACCCTGGTGGCCGATCAGAAAAAGCTGGAGC
This sequence comes from Desulfuromonas sp., assembly GCF_002868845.1. Taxonomy (NCBI): domain Bacteria; kingdom Pseudomonadati; phylum Thermodesulfobacteriota; class Desulfuromonadia; order Desulfuromonadales; family Desulfuromonadaceae; genus Desulfuromonas; species Desulfuromonas sp. The sequence continues at coordinate 19,239 of NZ_PKUB01000029.1, read as the reverse complement.
AGGTGCTGGACAACCTGATCAGCAATGCGGTCAAGTTCTCCCCTGACGGGGGGGAGATCCGGGTGAAGGGGCAGGTGCTGAAGGGGCGCTATCAGGTCACCGTCAGGGACGAAGGGATCGGCATGACGTCCGAGGGGGTCGCCAGGGTCTTCGACAAGTTCTACCGCGTCGACGCCTCCACGACGGCGGTGGCGGGACTCGGCCTGGGCATGGCCATCGCCAAGAGCATCATCGACGCTCACGGGGGAACCATCCGTGTCGAAAGCGAGCCGGGCAAGGGGACAAAGGTGACATTCAGCCTTCCTCTGGCGTGAGATCGGCCTTTTTCCGTCTTCCTCTTGACAAAAAGAGAGGAAGTCATTAGATTAAGGCCGAATTTTCGATCAGGAGGTTTGTCCCATGCCCATGTACGAATACGAGTGTCAGGCCTGCGGCCTGGTTTTCGAGGCCCGGCAGAAATTTTCCGATGCGCCGCTGTCCGAATGCGGCTCCTGCGGCGGAGCGGTAAAAAAGCTGATTTCCCAGACGGCCTTCTCCCTCAAGGGGGGCGGGTGGTACCAGCAGGGGTATGCAGAGGGCGCAAAGCCCGCTGCCTGCAGCTCCCCGGGAGGCGCCCAGGGAGGCTGCGCCGGCTGCCCCAAGGCGGCCAACGAATAGCAAGGGCCCCGGTCGCAAAGACCGGGGCTTTTTGTTTTGCCCTTTCTCTTCTTTACAAGGTCGGGGTGGTTTCGTATAGTTTAAATTCACCTGCAAGGAGGATGTAAGCAGTGGAAAAGATTATCGACGGCAAGGCCATAGCGGCCCGGATGAGGCAGACCATTGCGGATGATGTAGCCCAGCTAACGGCCCGGGGCACCACCCCCGGCCTGGCGGTGGTGCTGGTGGGGGAGGACCCGGCCAGCCGGGTTTACGTCTCCATGAAGGAGAAGGCCTGCGCCCAGGCCGGCATCTATTCGGACGAGCACAAGCTGCCGGCCGAGACCAGCGAGGCCCAGCTCCTGTCCCTTATCGACGAGCTCAACAGCAACGAACGCATCGACGGCATCCTGGTGCAGCTGCCCCTGCCGGAGCACATCGACGAGGCCAAGGTGCTCGAGGCGATCTCTCCGGCCAAGGACGTGGACGGCTTTCACCCCTACAACGTCGGCCGACTCGTCACAGGAAACCCCCTTTTCCAGCCCTGCACGCCCTACGGGATCATGAAGATGCTGGAATATTCGGGGGTTGACCTGACCGGAAAGGAAGTCGTGGTGGTGGGCCGCTCCAACATCGTGGGCAAGCCCGTGGCCCTGATGTGTCTGGCCAAGCACGCCACGGTGACCCTCTGCCACTCCCGCACCAAGGGGCTGGCCGATACGGTGCGGCGGGCCGACGTGGTCATCGCCGCGGTGGGGCGGCCCGAGATGGTCAAGGGCGACTGGATCAAGGAGGGGGCCGTTGTCATCGACGTGGGCGTCAACCGGGTCGGCGAGAAGAAGCTGGTCGGGGACGTCGAATTCGAGGCCGCCCGGCAGCGGGCCAGCGCCATTACCCCGGTTCCCGGCGGGGTCGGTCCGATGACCATCACCATGCTCCTCTACAACACGGTGGAGGGCGCCAAGCGCCGCGACGCCAGCAAGTAGGATACGCCAGCAGCGCCCGGGACATGCCCGGGCGTTTGCTTTTTTACGAGCCGTCCTGGCGGGCGGCCCCAGGATGCCAAGCGCCGCGGTTCGCCGCGACTGCCAGAGCCGATGATCATCAGCGAACAGAAAAGCAGGGAAGAGCTTCTCAAGGCCCTCGAAGGAAAGACCCGCCTCTTCCTGGTGGGCTGCGCGGCCTGCGCCACGGCCTGCAAGTCCGGCGGCGAGGAGGAAGTCTTCCAGATGCAGGAGTGGCTCGCCTCGCTCGGCAAAGAGGTGACCGGCAGCGTGGTCATCGAGGAGGCCTGCCACATCATGCGCGCCGCCCGCGACCTGCGCCATCACAAATTGCCGGTGGAGGAGGCCGAGGCGCTACTGGTGCTGGCCTGCGGCGCCGGAGTCCAGGCCGTCTCGAGCAACACCGACAAGCGGGTCATCGGCGCCCTCAATACGCTATTTCTCGGCAACATCCGCCGGTTCGGCCATTACGAGGAGAAATGCTCCCTGTGCGGGGAGTGCATCCTCAATGAAACCGCCGGCATCTGCCCGGTGACCAACTGCGCCAAGGGGCTTCTCAACGGTCCCTGCGGAGGGATGGAAGACGGCAAGTGCGAGGCCGACCGCAATCTCGACTGCGCCTGGCACACGATCTTCGAGCGGCTCAAGAAGCAGGGGCGCAAGGGGGTTTTCGCCCGCGCCGTTTCCGCCAAGAACTGGGGCAAGGTGGGCAAGCCGGGCCGGCACAAGATCGGGAACAAGTGACGAGGGGCAAATTGTAGCTGAAGGGCTCCGGCTTCCGGCTTTCCGCCAACGACCTCGGCTTGTCCTTTGACCGGCCGTTGACCAACTGACGACTGACGACTGACAAACGGTTTCGGTTTTTATGTCCAAACTCCAGCAACAGCTCGACTCCGGAGAGTTCGTGGTCACGGCCGAGATCGCTCCGCCCAAGGGGACCGATGTCTCCGGCGCCCTGGCTGGCGCCCGCGCCCTGAACGGGGTGACGGCGGTCAACGTCACCGACAACCAGGGGGCCAATATGCGCATGACCCCCCTGGCCGTGGCGGCCCTGCTGGTACGCGAGGGGATCGAGCCGATCCTGCAGCTGACCTGCCGGGACCGCAACCGTCTGGCCCTGCAGTCGGACCTGCTCGGGGCTGCGGCCCTCGGGGTGGAGAACCTGTTGCTTCTTTCTGGAGACCATGTGCGCTTCGGGGACCATCCCGGGGCGAAGGCGGTCTTCGATCTCGATTCGGTCCAGCTGCTGCAGGTCGTGAACGGCCTCTCCGGGGGGCAGGACATGGCCGGCAAGTCCCTGGCCGGATCTCCCGCCTTCTTCGCCGGAGCGGCCGTGACCCCCGAGGCGGAGCCCTTCGAGCTGATGTTTCAGAAGTTCAGCAAAAAGGTGGAGTCGGGGGCGCGCTTTTTCCAGACCCAGGCGGTCTACGAACCGGCCCGGTTGGAGCAGTTCATGGACGAGGCTCGGCCCCTCGGGACGCCCATCCTCCTCGGGGTGCTGCTGCTCAAGAGCGCCAGAATGGCCCGCTTTCTCAACGAGCATATCCCCGGCGTGAGGGTGCCCGAGAGCCTGATCGCACGCCTGGAGGGAGCGGCCCGTCCCCTCGACGAGGGGGTGGCCATCGCCCGGGAGATGGTCGGGCATGCCCGGGAGCACTGTCAGGGGGTCCATCTCATGACCCTCGGGCACGAGGAGCGGATCCCCGAGATACTCGGCTGACCGGCCTGCACCCTTTTCTTTTGGCCGGACGGTAAATAACCCAGTAGCGGCTTGTTAGGGAGGGCGAAACCATGCTCAAGAAGACCCCCTTGCACGAGGTTCACAAAAAGCTCGGTGCGCGCCTGGTCGAATTCGGGGGCTGGGAGATGCCGGTGCAGTACCGGGGGGTCATCGAGGAGCATCTGGCGGTGCGCAATGCCGCCGGTCTGTTCGACGTCTCCCACATGGGCGAGATCGAGGTCGCAGGGGCCGGCGCCCTGGCTTTTCTCCAGGAACTCACCGTCAACGACGTCTCGAAGCTGGCCAACGGCCAGGTCCAGTACAGCGCCATGTGCCATCCCCACGGCGGGACCATCGACGATCTCACCGTCTACCGATTCGGTGCCGAGCATTACCTGCTCTGCGTCAACGCCTCTAATGCGGAAATCGATTTCGCCTGGATGGAAGAGGTGCTTGAGGAGGGGGATTTCCCTCCCCTGTCGCTTCGCAATGTCAGCGAAAACTTCGCCCAAATCGCCCTGCAGGGGCCGGCCAGCGAGACAATCCTTTCCCGCCTGACCGATACCGACCTGGCCCGAGTCACCTATTACCATTTCTGCGAAGGGCTGCTGGCCGGTGAGCCCTGCATCATCTCGCGAACCGGGTATACCGGCGAGGACGGGTTTGAACTCTACCTCGCCCCCGAAGCTGCAGAGACGCTGTGGAGCGCTCTGCTCGAGGCCGGCACCGCTGAAGGCCTGGTGCCTGCCGGGCTGGGAGCCCGGGACACCCTGCGCCTGGAAATGGCTTACCCTCTCTACGGCCACGAGCTCTCCTCCCAGATCTCCCCCCTCGAGGCGAGGCTCGGCTGGATCACCCGCCTCGACAAGCCCTCGTTCATCGGTCGCGAGGCCCTGCTGCGCATGAAGCAGGAGGGGCTGCCGCGGCAGCTGGTGGGGTTTGTCTTGACCGAGCCGGGGGTGCCCCGCGCCGGATACCCGGTCATGGCCGGGGGGAAGGAGGTCGGGGTGGTGACCAGCGGCACCATGAGTCCGATCCTGCGGGTGGGCGTCGGCCTGGCCCTGGTGCAGGCGGGCTATGGCGCCGAGGGGACGTCTCTGCAGATCGGCATCCGCAGTCGCCGGGTGGCGGCCCGGGTGACGAAGACCCCTTTCGTGGAGACGCGAAAGGTTCAATGACGGAACTGTTGATCAGGCTGGAGCGGCACCAGGGGAGACTGGGGCCGGGCAATGGAGATTTTTTCGAAGGAGGATGGCCATGGAATTTCCCGAGGATTTGAAGTACACCGAGGAGCATGAGTGGGTTCTCCCCGAGGACGACCTGGTGGCGGTGGGGATCACCGATTACGCCCAGGACGCCCTTGGGGATGTGGTCTTCGTGGAACTGCCCGAGGTCGGGGTTGTGCTCGAGGCCGGCAAGGCCTTCGGGGTGGTGGAGTCTGTCAAAGCCGTTTCCGACATCTATGCTCCCCTTTCCGGGGAGGTGGTGGAGATCAACGAGGAACTTACGGACACCCCTGAGCTGATCAATACCTCCCCGTACGAGGACGGGTGGATGATCAAGATCAAGGTGACCGATCCGGGCGAGGTCGAGGACCTGATGGACGCCGAGGCCTATCAGGCCTTCCTCGAGGAAGAGTAGCCGCCGGCTGCCCGAACCGGCGGGGGCCTGTCCCAGAGAAACGATTCCTCTTGCGGGATGATGAAAGCCCGGCGGCCCGGAACGGACCGGCGGGCTTTTGTCTTTGTTCCGCCGGGGAAATCCAGGAGGCAGTTTATGCGCTACATTCCCCACACCGAGGAGGACGTTCGCCAGATGCTGGAGGTGATCGTGGTCGGTTCCCTCGAGGATCTTTTCGAGGAAATCCCCCGGTCGGTGCGCCTGCAGCGGCCCCTGAACCTGTCCCGCCCCCTCTCCGAGAGCGAACTTCTGAGGGATCTGCGGGGCCTGGCTGCCCTGAACGCCACCGCCGAGACCCACCGCAGCTTCCTTGGCGGAGGCGCCTACAACCATTTCATCCCCGCGGTGGTCGACCAGATCATCTCCCGCAGCGAATTCTACACCGCCTACACCCCCTACCAGCCGGAAATCAGCCAGGGGACCCTCCAGGCGATCTTCGAGTACCAGACCCTGGTCTGCCAGTTGACCGGCATGGATGTGGCGAACGCCTCCATGTATGACGGCGCCTCGGCCTGCGCCGAGGCGGTGCTGATGGCCGCCCGGGCGACCCGCCGCAAGCGGGTGATCCTCTCCGCCGCGCTGCACCCCGAGTACCGGGAGACCGTCGCCACTTACTGCCGCTACCTGGACGTGGAGCTCGTGACGGTTCCCTTTGCGCCCGACGGCCGCACCGATCCGGCGGCCCTCGCGCCGCTGCTGGACGGGGAGAGCGCCGCGGTGGTGGTCGGCTATCCCAACTTCTTCGGCGCGGTAGAGGACCTCGCCGTGCTGGCGGAGGCGGCCCACGGGGTCGGTGCGCGGCTGGTGGCTGCGGTGCAGGAGCCGATCGCCCTGGGGTTGCTCAAGTCCCCCGGCGAACTCGGCGCCGACATCGTCGCCGGCGAGGGGCAGAGCTTCGGCATGCCGGTCGCCTTCGGCGGCCCGTACCTCGGCTTCTTCGCCGCTCGCCAGAAGGACGTGCGCACCATGCCGGGACGGCTCGTCGGCGAGACACTCGACAAGGAGGGCCGGCGCGGGTTCGTGCTGACCCTGGCCACCCGCGAGCAGCATATCCGGCGCGAGAAGGCCACCTCCAACATCTGCTCCAACGAGGGGCTCTGCGCCCTGATGGCCACGGTCTACCTGGCGCTGATGGGCAAGTCCGGCATCCGCGAGGTGGCGGTTCAGAACCTCTCCAAGGCCGAGTACGCCAAGAGCGCCATCGCCGCCCTGGAGGGCTTTTCGGTCCCCTTCTCGGCCCCGACCTTCAACGAGTTCGTGGTCGAGGCCCGGCAGGACGCCGGCGCACTGCTGGGGCGCCTGGAGGGGCAGAAGATCCTCGGCGGCATCCCCCTGGGCCGTTACTTCCCCGACATGTCCAACCGTTTCCTGGTCTGCGTCACCGAGCAGAACGGCCGGGAGGAGATCGACGCCCTGGTGGCGGCCCTGGCCGGAGGTGAACAATGAGCAGCGTCGGAACGAGCGGACTGGTCCTCAACGAGAAGCTGATGTTCGAACATTCTGACCCCGGCCGCAGGGGCTACAGCCTCCCTGCGCTTGACGTTCCCGAGGCGAGACTCCCTTTCGGGCTGACCCGGGAGGAGGTTCCGGGGTTCCCCGAACTCTCCGAGGTCGACGTGGTGCGTCACTTCACCCGGCTGTCGACCTGGAATTACGGCGTCGATTCGGGCTTCTACCCTCTGGGCAGCTGCACCATGAAGTACAATCCCAAGGTCAACGAGGCCGCCGCCCGCATTCCCGGCATGGCCGGGGTCCATCCCCTGGCCCCCGGCCACCATAGCCAGGGGGCGCTGGCCTTGATGCACGCCCTGCAGGAGGAGCTTGCGGAGATTTCCGGGCTGCCTGAGGTCACTCTGCAGCCCGCCGCCGGTGCCCACGGAGAACTCTGCGGCATGTTGGTGATCCGTGCATGGCACGAAGCCCGGGGCAATCCCCGCACAAAGGTGCTGATTCCCGATACCGCCCACGGCACCAACCCTGCGACAGCTGCCCTGTGCGGCTATGAGGTGGTTCCCGTCCCTTCCGACGGCGTGGTGAAGGCGGCGGTCGTCGCCGAGTTGATGGACGAGAACGTGGCCGGCCTCATGGTCACAAACCCCAACACCCTCGGCCTGTTCGAANGAATCCGAGATCAAGGAGGTCTGCGACATCGTCCACGGCAAGGGGGGGCTGGTCTACTGCGACGGCGCCAACCTCAACGCCCTGATGGGGATCGCCCGTCCCGGGGATATGGGGATCGACGTCATGCACTTCAATCTGCACAAGACCTTCTCCACCCCCCACGGCGGCGGCGGTCCCGGGTCTGGGCCCGTCGGGGTGACGACGGAGTTGGCGCCCTATCTGCCGGTCCCCGTGGTGGTTCGGGACGGCGAGGGCTTTCGCCTCGATTTCGACCGCCCGCGGAGCATCGGCAGGCTGCGCGCATTCCACGGCAACTTCGGCATTATCCTGCGGGCCTACGCCTATATCAGGACCATGGGGGGCGAGGGGCTCAAGCACGCCAGCGAGATGGCGGTGCTCAACGCCAATTACATCCGCGCCCGGCTGGAGGGGGTCTATCACCTGCCCTACAAGGAGCGTTCGCTGCACGAGGTGGTCTTCTCCGAGCGCGACCTGCCCAACGACTGCCACACCCTTGACGTGGCCAAGCGGCTCATCGACTACGGGTATCATCCGCCGACGGTCTATTTTCCCCTGGTGGTCAAGGGGGCGATCATGGTCGAGCCGACCGAGACCGAAAGTCAGGAGGTGATCGACTAGTTCTGCGAGGCGATGCTGGCCATCGCCGAGGAGGCGAAGGAGAAGCCGGAACTGCTGCGGCAGGCGCCGGTGCGCACCCGGGTAGGGCGGATGGACGAGACGGCCGCGGCGCGCCGGCCGCGACTGCGCTGGCAGGAAAGGGGTGGGGCAGGGGATCAGTAGATGGCCCGGCGCATCAGGTTGTACTGGAAAAAGGCGAATATGCTCAGGGTTTCTTTCGAGTAGGCGCGCGGCAGGCGTCCGAAGGGGGCGCCTTTGCGCACCGCCTCCACCGCCTCCTCGTCGAGATCTCGGTATCCGGAGCTCTCCATCACAATCACCTCACTGAGGCTGCCGTCCCGCCGGACGGTGATCTTGAGCAGGCAGGTCCCCTCCTCCTGTCTCTCTGAAGCCCGGCGCGGATAGTTCCAGACGTTGTAGATGTTGGTGCGAAGGCGCCGGAAAAAAGAGAGCAGGATGTCCTTTTCCGTGTCCAGCCAGACGGCGTCCCCCTCCTCGACGTCCTGCCGGTATTTGCTGCGCCACTGATTCTCGAGGCGGGCCACCGTGGTTTGGGGCAGGGTGAGAAGGGCCTGCAGGTCGGGCAAGGCGGTTGCGGGGGGCTGTGGCCGCAGGGGGGCGGGTTCGACAGGGACGGGAGCGTCGCCGGGGCGGCGCAGGGGCTCCCTTTGCTCGGTGGTTTTCTCGGGTTCGGCCCGTGCGGGCTGTGCCGGTTTGGGGGTCGGCGGAATGTTGGCCGCGGGGCGGCGGTCTTCAGGGGCGTCCCCCTTGGGAGCGGTTTCTCGTTTCACCACCTGGTCGGCGGCCCCAAGGCGTTTGGCGGGGGACTGCCTCGGAGTCTCCTGTTCGGGCGCCGGGGGCAGGTCGAGTTCCCGTTCGACGGCCCGGGGGGGGGCAGGGGGACGTATCTCCACGTAAACCGGCTTCTGGGGGGGCGCAGCGGGGAAGAGGCTCAGGTCCGGCGCCAGGTAGATGACCAGCAGGTGGAACAGGAGGGAGAGGGTGACGAAACCCGCAAGATGATAGCTGTGTCGCTGTTTCAGGGCGTGCTCCCGTTCGATTCGGGTTCTCCGGTCGTTAAGCAGACATTATACCCGAGACGGAGGTGAAAGGGCCAGCCATCTTTCCGCTTGCACCTTGCTAAACACCCGTTAAGCTTGGCATGTGCGGCAAAAGGGGTTGACCCATCCCGGGGCTTCGGCTATAAAGGGAGACCTTAATTCAAACCCTGTTTTGGAGGAGGAGATTGCAATGGATTTAGTGGGACAGATCAAGGCGAAGGCCCGTCAGTCTAAACAGACTGTTGTGTTGCCGGAAGGGTACGACGACCGCATGGTTCAGGCGGCCGGGCAGATTGTTCAGGACGGGCTGGCCGATGTGGTGCTGCTCGGCAGTCCCGACGCACTGACCGGCAAGGCTAAGGAACTGGGGGCCTCGCTCGAAGGGGTGACTCTGCTCGATCCGGCGGCGTCCCCCAAGCTCGAGCAATATGTCGACGAATTGGTCGAGATCCGCAAGAAGAAGGGCCTGAGTCGGGACGAGGCCCGAAAGCTTCTGACCGGAGAGGACAACCTGTTTTACGGGGCCATGATGGTGCGCAAGGGGGACGCCGGCGGCGCTGTTGCCGTGGCCTTCAACACCACCGGCGACGTTCTGCGGGCCGCCTTCCAGGTCATCGGCACCGCCCCGGGCATGAGGACCGTCTCGTCGGTCTTCCTCATGGTCACCAAGACTCCCGAATTCGGCGAGAACGGCGTGCTCTGTTTCGCCGACTGCGCCGTCAACCCCAATCCCGATGCCCAGGCCCTGGCCGAGATCGCGGTCAGCACCGCCCGGAGCTGCAAGAGCTTTCTCGGGGTGGACGCGCGGGTGGCCATGCTCTCTTTCTCTACCAAGGGCAGCGCCAAGCACGAAGACGCCGACAAGGTTCTCAAGGCTCTGGCTATCGCCAAGGAGCTGGACCCCGCCCTGCAGATCGACGGCGAACTGCAGGCCGACGCCGCCCTGGTTCCCAAGGTCGGCGCCAAGAAGGCTCCCGACTCTGCAGTGGCCGGCAAGGCCAACACCATTGTCTTCCCTGACCTGGACGCCGGCAACATCGGCTACAAGCTGGTGGAGCGCCTCGCCGGAGCCGAGGCCGTCGGTCCCATTGTCCAGGGACTGGCCAAGCCCGTCAACGACCTCTCCCGCGGGTGCTCCGTGGAGGATATCATCAGCGTTTCGGCGATCACCGCGGTGCAGGCCCAAGGCTAGATTTTCGGCCGGATTCGGTCACATCAAACAGGCATAATGGATAAAGAAAAGGCCGGCGGAATTTCCGCCGGCCTTTTTGTCGGTCCGGTTCAGGCTCGGGATGGTCAGGAGCGCTGGAAGTCTTTTCCGGCAAAGGAGTAGCTGAACTGCATGTGGTCCTTGTAGGTGTCTTCGAGAATGGCGACTACGTCCTCGGTGAAGACCAGTTCCTCGTCGGTAGGGATGACATAGACCTTTACGGGGGAGTCGGGGACGGTGATCTCGCTCTCCTTCTTGCGGGTCATGGTGTTGCGGTTCTTCTCCCTGTCAAGCTTTATCCCCATGAACTCCAGGCCCTCCAGGGTCTTCTCCCGGATCATCCAGCCCATCTCCCCGACTCCGGCGGTAAAGACGACGGCATCGACGCCGCCGATCGCCGCGGCGTAGGAGCCGATGTATTTCTTCAGGCGATAGGCCTCGATCTCCAGAGCCAGGGCGCAGCGCTCGTCGCCGGCCTCGGCTCCCTCGCTCACGTCGCGGCGGTCGGTGTACTTTCCGGTGATGCCGAGCACCCCGGCCTTTTTGTTCAGAATGGAGTCGATCTCCTTGGCGGAGAGGTTCTCCTGCTGCTGGATGAACATGGGGATGGCCGGGTCGATGTCGCCGCAGCGGGTTCCCATGACCGCCCCCTCGAGGGGGGTCAAGCCCATGGAGGTGTCCACGGAGACTCCGCCCTTGATGGCCGAGTGGGAGACGCCGTTGCCGATGTGCATGGTGATGATGTTGCAGTCCTTGGGGGCCTTGCCCAGCAGTACCGAGGCCCGCTTGGAGACGTAGAGGTGGCTGGTGCCGTGGAACCCGTAGCGGCGCACCCCGTACTTCTCATACCACTCGTAGGGCAGGGGATAGGTGTAGGCATGCTCGGGCATCGACTGGTGGAAGGCCGTGTCGAAGATGGCCACATGGGGCACGTCGGGAAGATTGGCCTGGGCCGCCTCGATGCCGGCGATGTTGGGCGGGTTGTGCAGGGGGGCGAGGTGCTGGACCTCCTTGATGGCATCAAGGACCGTTTCGTCGATGAGGACCGAGCATGTGAACTTCTCTCCGCCGTGGACCACCCGGTGGCCGACCGCTGAGATCTGTCCCATGTTGTCAACCACCCCGTGGACCTTGTCGGTGAGGGTCTTGATAATCAGGTGGATGGCCACCTTGTGGTCAGGGCACTCATATTCTTCGCGGTAGGTTTCCTGTCCGGGAACCTCGTGAATGATGAAGGAGTCGCCGACGGTGACGCGTTCCACCATCCCTTTGGCGATGACCTCTTTTTTGTCCCAGTCGAAAAGCTGATATTTGACAGACGAACTTCCACAGTTCAATGCAAGGATGTCCATTGAAGAAATGCCTCCTCCGTTTCGTTGATGCCAGATGGGCACGAGCCCACGTGCAGAATGCTGTTTTGGAATCCTCCCAAGTTTCCCCGTCAAGAGGCCCTGCAAGAGCCAACCCCTTGACCTTGGGAGAAAAGGAATGGGAAAAACGTTATAAAAGACTATAGGAAGCCTTGGGAAAAAGCAAGGTTTTTTGTGCTCACGGGGAGGCTTTGCGGTGGACACTCGGGGGCTCGATGTGACATAATTTCATGCGATTGTTTGGTCCCGTTCAAAGGAATAATAAACGTTCTAAACCGAAGGAGGAGATTGCCATGGCCTACACCATCAACGAAGAGTGCATTAACTGCGGCGCCTGTGAGCCTGCCTGCCCCGTCGACGCGATCAGCGAGCAGGGGGATGTCCGGGTGATCGATGCGGCGACCTGCACCGACTGCGGCGCCTGCGTCGATACCTGCCCCGTCGATGCCATTGACGCTCCCTAGTGACTCTCGGGGGCGGCCCTTCAGGGGCCGTCCCCGGCTTTTAGCGGGAGGGTTTTCGACCCCCTTCGGGGGCTTTTCTCCAGGGAGGAGAAGGAGGCGGAGATGTTTGGACTGGGTTCCACGGAACTGATCATCATACTTGCCCTGGTTATGATTATTTTCGGGGCGGGAAAGCTCCCCGAGATCGGCGGGGCGCTGGGCAAGGGGCTCCGCAGTTTCAAGAAAGCCGCTCAGGAGTCTGATGAAATCGACATCACCCCCGAACCGGAGGAGAAGAAAGAGGACCCGAAGTAGCTCTTACGCACCTTTTTGCCGGACCATACGCCAATGCCGCACCCGATCGAGTGCGGCATTTCTGTTTTCGGCGGTCTTCTTGCGGAGAGAGGGCTATTCCTGTTCGGTGCCGGGGCGCGAGTCGACCACCTCGGCGGTGAATTCGCTCAGGTCGGGGGGCAGGTTCCTGAATACGATGGCGAAGGGGAGGGCCTTGCCAGAGGCGACATTCAGGTTGGAGAGAGTGTCTCCGAACTGGTTGTTCATGTGCTCCTCGATGGTGGCGAAGGGGAGGTTGCGCAGGCTTTCGTTGTCGAGGGGGTTGCCGCAGAAGGCGGTTTGCTGAAGGAGGGGGTTGTCGTCGCGGTCAAAAAGGATTCCCTTGACCGCGATGGCAGAGCGCGTTTCCGGGTACTCATTGACCGCCATCCCCTTGATCACGAACATTCGGCCGATTTCCCGGTTCTCGACGAAGAACCCGGTCAGGTCGGTGAGCTTGACTTTGCCCGCCTCGGGAGCCTGTTGCCGGCTGCTGAATTGAGACAGCAGCGATTCGATGGAGGGGGTTTCCCCTTTCCAGAGGAAGTAGCCGACCACCCCGACGAGAGCCGCCAGGAGGGCCAGAAGGAAAAAAGTCAGGACCCAGAAGGGACTGCGCCTTTTTGGGGGGGGCGGTATCGGCAGGGGCTTCGCCTTGAGGCCGCCCTCCTCATCGGAGAGATCGTCAAGGGGGGGGTCGAGATTGGCGGAGGGGGGAAGCTGGTCCAGTTCGAGGGCCAGGGCATCCCCGCCGCCGGCCGGTTCGGCCGGAGTCACCTGCTCCTGGATTGGGTCCGGGGACTGGCCGAAATCGTCAGCGGCGGTTTCCGCCTCCTTCCCCTCGTTGAAATCGAATTCCACGGGGAAGCCGGATTCATCCGACTCGTCCCAGGTGAATTCATCGGTTTCCCCGGAGAATGGTTCGGGTTCCTTTTCACCGGGCCCGGCGAGGGCTCCGAGGTCGTCGAATCCATCCGACCGTTCCCCGCTGTCCTCGTCCCCAGAGAACGGTTCGCCGCCGGAGGATAGCGCCGGCGTGTCAAAGCCGCCCCCGAAGGCGTCCTCCACCTCGTCCGATGAACCAGGCCAGGACCATCCGTCTGGCTGGTCGGCCGGCTCCTGCTCGGGCTCCTCGGGAAGCTCTGGCTCCGCGGTCGGCACAGGGGGGGGGCTGTCCTCGGCCATGCCAAGTTCGGGCGGGAGTGGTTCTTCTGCGAAGGGGTCCACTCGGGCGGCGGATTCCTCTTCGCCGGACGGCGGGAAAAAGGCCTCGCCGCCCGGGGAGGGTTGGGTCGGGGCGGGGGCTGCCGGCGTCTCGGGGGCTGCCGGCGGCATGACCCGGAACACATGCTGGCAGCGCGAGCAACGGAGCTTGGCGCCGCCCGGTTTGATTTTGCTGTCGGCCACGTTGAAGCGCGTCTGGCAATCGGGGCACTGAATAACCATGTGTAATTTCCCTTGGGGCCGCTCAGCCCTCCTGCAGAAGGTGGATGTCCGGGAGGTTGCGGTAGCGCTCATCATGATCGAGTCCATAGCCGATGATGAAGCCTTCGTCCATGGTGATTCCGACGTAGTCCGCCTCTATGGGCACCTCACGGAGGGCTCGCTTGTCGATGAGGGTGCATATTTTGAGCGACCGGGGTTTGCGCTGCAGAAGATGGTGGTAGAGATACTCGAGGGTGTTGCCGCTGTCGATGATGTCCTCAACGATGATTACATCCCGCCCCTGGAGGGGGATCTCCAGGTCCTTGCGCATCTCCACGATCCCCGAAGAGCGGGTTTCGGACCCGTAGCTGGCCAGGCGGACGAAATCGACCACAACCGGCGATGAGATGGCCCGGACCAGGTCGGCGAAGAAAAGAAACGACCCTTTCAGGACTCCGGCCAGCAGGATCTCGCGGCCGTGGTAGTCCCGACTGATCTCTTTTCCCAGGCGCTCGACCTGCTCGGCGATAAATTCCCGAGAATAAAGGACTTTCATGGCTGGTTTGGGCATGGACTTCTCCGCTGAAAAGAGTAGGTATTCTATAGCAATTTGAGGAACATGTGTCAATTCATTCCAATGGATCGGCCACAAACCGCTGGCTGGACATGGTTAGAGTGTGCTACTATTTTTTTCAACCTGCGCCTGAAAGGCACCGCGGAAACGAGCGAGAAAGGAAGACCTTGCCATGAGGTACATACTTGGTTCACTGCTGCTTCTCTCCCTGGCCCTGGGGGCCGGGCCGGCCCGGGCCGGCGCTCCTAGGCTCGTCGCGGAACTTTCCGATTTCGACTTCGGCCGCGTCTATGCCGGAGAGAAGGTAGAGCACACCTTCTCTTTCCGAAACGAGGGCGATGCCCCCCTGAACATCGACCGGGTCCGCAGTTCCTGCGGCTGTACGGCGGCCCTGCTGTCGGCGACCCTCATCGCGCCCGGCGAGGCGGGGGAGATCAAGACCACGTTTGACACCACTCGGTTTCACGGCCAGGTGGCCAAGACCGTTTATCTTTATTCGGACGATCCCCTCCAGAACGTGGCTCAGTTTCACCTGCGCGGGCAGGTCCAGGCCGAAATCGTTCAGAAACCGAGAAGGCTCCAGTTCGGGGCCCTTCCCGCAGGAACGGAGAAGGAGGCCCGGATCACCCTCGCCAATAAGGGGGAAGACGTGGTGACCCTGTCTTCGGTGAGGGCAACGGCGCCCAACGTGCGTGCTGAACTCTCCACCGGCAAACTGGCCCCCGGGGAGAGTGCCCAGATCGTTGTCCGTGTTGTTCCGCGGGATGGCCAGCCGCGTCTGAACGCCTACGTTATCGTGGAGACCAGCAGCCCCCGCACCCCGCAACTGCGGATTCCCATCCTTGCAACCCTCGCCCGGACCCCCGCCGGCAAGTAGCTCTGCCTCGGCGCTCCCAATCGTCCCCCACCTGCAGGTTCCCACCTCGCAGGTGGTTCGTTGTTGGTTCCCTCCTTCAGGGATACGGCGAGGATATCGATCCTCGCCAGGGCAATCCCCTCCTGGCGCCCTGCCGATATCCGGCCTGCAGCCTCTGTTCGGTTACGCATATCCTGCCCCCTGAGTGAGCCGGGGCTTCTAGGTGTCGCCAGGCGTCTCGAGGAGTCGTGGATGAATGCCCCCTCCGGTGGGTCACGGGAAGCGATTTTGGGGGGTTGAAAGAACGTGATAAGCATCTATAATTTTAAGCGGTTTGATCGTTTTTCGTGGTGTCCCGTTCGGGTCGAGGCGGTTTTTGGGTGCCGGGGCGGGACGTTTTTCCCTTTTGTGCAGGAGGGTTCATGGAGTCCAACACCGTGCCACCGGCCCAGCGACGGTTTTTTTTGACCCTGATTCTGGGAGGCGTCGGAGCAACTCTGGCCGCCCTCGCCGGTTGGCCGGTTCTGCGCTTTCTCTCGCCCCGAAGTGATTCCGGCGGGGACAGCATAGTACGCGTTCCCCGGGGCCAGGTCCCCTTCGGCGGGAGTCACTTTTTTAATTATCGCGGCCGCCCCGCAGTCCTGCTTCAGCCTCGTCCGGGAGAGTATGTCGCATTGAGCGCGGTCTGCACCCACCTGGGCTGTATCGTCAAGTGGGAGGGTGACAAGGGGGAGTTCCTCTGCCCCTGCCATGGCGGGCGGTTTTCAGCGGAAGGAACCGTCCTGGGCGGACCGCCCCCGGCAGCCCTTCCTTCTTTCTCCGTCTCCCTGCAGGGAGAGGACCTGGTCATCGGATAGGAGGGGGTGGCATGGCGCTTTTGAGATGGATCGTCGACTGGGTGGACGTGAGGCTCGGGGTGAGAGCTGCCTGGGAGTCCAACTTCACCGGATACCGGCTGCCGCGCAACGTGAATGCCTGGTATGCCCTCGGGGCCGTTCTTCTCTCCCTCTTCGCCCTGCAGTTCCTGACCGGGATTCTGCTGCTGGTCTACTATGTACCCGACACCGAGAGGGCCTTCGCCAGCGTGGAGAGGATCATGAACGAGGTCCCCTTCGGCTGGTTGATTCGCTACCTCCACGTGGTGGGCTCCAACCTGATCGTCGTGGTGCTTCTGCTGCACATGCTCTCGGTGCTCTTTATGGGCAGCTACAAGAGGCCCCGGGAGTTGACCTGGCTCTCGGGGTTCATCCTGTTCAACCTGGCTCTTTTCCTTTGCCTCACCGGGTATCTGCTGCCCTGGAGCCAGCTCTCCTTCTGGGCCACCACCGTCGCCACCGACGCTGCCGGCGCGGTGCCCCTGGTCGGGGAAAAGCTGGTGACCCTGCTGCGCGGGGCGCCCTCGGTCGGGGCCCCGACCCTGGGCCGTTTTTTCGCCCTCCACGTCATGGGACTGCCCCTGGTGCTGATGGGCCTGATCTGTTTTCATCTCTTCTGCGTTCGGCGGGCGGGGGTCTCGACGCCTCCCTTCGGCGAGGATGCCCGGCCGGCGCAGTGCGGACCGGTCTTCACCCACGAAGATCACCCGGACGGCATCCCCTTCTTTCCCAACTACACGGCCAAGGAGATGGCGGTGGTGATGTTTTTTCTCGCCCTCCTGGCGGGGGTGACCTTCTTCGCCCCGCAGATCTTTATCCCCGCCGATGCTCTGGACCCGGCGGACCCCTTCAGTACCCCCGAGCACATCAAGCCCGAGTGGTATTTCCTGTGGGCCTACCAGACCCTGAAGATCTTTCCCAGCAAGCTCCTGGGGCTGGCGGCCCAGGGGGCGCTGATGACCTTCCTGGCCCTGTTGCCTTTTCTCGACCGCGGGGTCGAAAGGCGGCCCGCACACCGGCCTTTGTTTACAACCGCCTTTTTCCTCGGCATTTTCCTGATCGTGGCCATCTCCATCTGGGGGCATTATTCATGAGAGGATTATTCCTGGGAACGACAGCCTTGCTCGCGATTTTGTCTCTGGCCTCCGGCGCCTGGGGGCAGACGCCGGAGGCGCGCCCCGAGACGGTCTGCATCCAATGTCACGGCGGGTTGCAGGGGCGTCTGGGCGAGCCGGTGGCCCTCTGGGAAGGCAGCGTGCACGCGGCAAACGGGATCTCCTGCCACGGCTGTCACGGGGGCGATCCCACCGACTACGCCATGGCCATGAGCCCCGAGCGGGGCTTTGTCGGCGTCCCGACCGAGGAGGAGATTCCCTCCTTTTGCGGCAAGTGCCACGTCGGGGTCCAGGAGGATTACCTGCAGAGCGCTCACGGTCAGGCCCTGGGAGGGGGCGGCCCGCACTGCGTATCCTGTCACGGCAACCACGACGTACGCGAGGCGACCCACGACCTGATCAACTCAGAGGATTGCTCACGCTGCCACTCCTACGGCCGGGCGGAGGAAATTAAGGAGGCCGTCGCGGAGACCGACGGCATGATCAGGGGGCTGGACAGCTCCCTGGCGTCCCTGCACCGGCTCGGAATCGGAACCAAGGAGATGGCGGGCCGGCTCTTCTCCCTGCGCAACCGGTTCCATCGCCTGTTCCACACCGTGGACGTGGACAAGGTCCGCAGCGAGACGTCGGCATTCCAGGCGGAATTGGGGCAGATCGGGGAAGAGGTCGATGCTGTCGAGTCGCAGCTGTCCAAGCGCAAGCTGTGGGGGGCGATTGGGGTTGTGTTGCTGGTATTGGCAGGCTTTCTCTTCCTGCTGTTGCGAAAGACCTACGCCGAGGAGGAGGGGCTGGAGTAGACGCCTCGGCAAGGGGGAATTTGCGGTTGCATTCGCCCTCGCGATGGTATATAAAACTCCACTCGTGCGCGATTAGCTCAGCTGGATAGAGCGCTGCCCTCCGGAGGCAGAGGTCGCAGGTTCGAATCCTGCATCGCGCGCCAAGTAAAATCAAGGGGTTGCGGCTATGGCTGTGACCCCTTTTTTGTCATGGTGCGATGCCGGATTCGGGGGGGAAAGGCGATTGCTGACGTGGTTCCGGAAGAGCTGCCATGGTTGGCCGCGCCCGTGAGGCGAGGGGTGCCGGTGCAGGAGCAAGCGGGAAACCTTTGGGAGTGATTCTTCGTCATCTATGGTGAAAAGTGTTAAGGTGGACGCTTCGGAGCCCTTTTGCTAACCATGTCAGGCTCCGTCGGTTGTGGTCTTCCCGGGGCATGGGCGTGTCGTAATCGCCGTTGCTCGATTGGGCTGAACCGGTTCGGAGGAAAAAAATTCGATGCGCATTGCCTGGGGCCGTAGGGACGTGACGATCTGATGCCGGTGAATGCATGCATTCTTGGGACGGTTCCTCGTAAAACATGTCGCGGTCCACAAGGGGATTGATGTAGCCCGCGAAAAGGGGAAATACGTGGGCAATGGAACGGGAGGACGATATGAGGGTACTGGTTACCGGTGGGGCCGGCTTTATCGGATCGCACACCGTAGTTGAGTTGCTTGAGGCCGATCATCAGGTGGTTGTGGTCGACAACCTGAGCAACTCCTCTCTCGTGGCCCTTGAACGGGTGGCCGGAATCTGCGGCCGGGCGCCGGCTTTCGCCAAGGTCGATATCTGCGACAAGGCTGGCCTCAGGCAGGTCTTCGCAGAGCACAGACCCGAGGCCGTCGTCCATTTCGCCGGCCTCAAGGCGGTCGGCGAGTCGGTCGAAAAACCGCTGTCCTACTATCAGAACAACATCGCCGGCACCGCCACCCTCTGCGAGGTGATGGCAGAGCACGGGGTCAGGCAGCTGGTATTCAGCTCCTCGGCGACGGTCTACGGCGACCCCGAGACGCTGCCGATTCGGGAGGATGCCCCCCTCGGGGCGACCAATCCCTACGGCCGCACCAAGCTCTTCATCGAGGAGATGCTGCGCGACCTGCACGTCGCCGACCCCTCCTGGCGCATCGCGATTCTGCGTTACTTCAATCCCATCGGCGCCCATTCCAGCGGCCGCATCGGGGAAGATCCGCAGGGGATCCCCAGCAACCTCTTCCCCTTCATCACCCAGGTGGCCATCGGCCGTCGCGAGCGTCTGCAGGTTTTCGGCGACGACTACCCGACCGCGGACGGCACCGGGGTGCGGGACTACATCCACGTCGTCGACCTGGCCCTCGGTCACCTCAAGGCCCTGGAGCGCCTCG
>NZ_PKUB01000028.1 GCF_002868845.1 Desulfuromonas sp. | reverse complement strand
CCGAAGCGCTCCTGGGCGCCGCCGTAGGCGACCCGGAAGCCGGTCATGACCTCGTCGATGATGAGGACGATCCCCTCGCTATCGCACAGGGCGCGCAGCCCCTCGAGGAAGCCGTGCTTGGGCGCGACGCAGCCCATGTTGCCGGCGATCGGCTCGAGGATGATGCAGGCGATCTCGCCCTTGTTGGCCGCAACCATCGCCCGGGTCTCTTCGAGGTCGTTGTAGGTGGCGGTCAGGGTGTGCTTGGCGAAGTCGGCGGGGACCCCGGGGGAGGTCGGCACGCCGAAGGTGGCCGCCCCGCTGCCGGCCTTGACGAGGAGGGAGTCGGCGTGGCCGTGGTAGCAGCCGTCGAACTTGAGGATCTTGTCCCGGCCGGTGTAGCCGCGGGCGAGGCGGATGGCGCTCATCGTCGCCTCGGTGCCCGAGCTGACCATGCGCACCTTCTCGATGTTGGGGTAGGCCTCGCTGACCATCTCGGCGAGGACGATCTCTTTTTTGGTCGGGGCGCCGAAGGAGGCGCCGCTGCCGGCGGCCTCGCGGATCGCCTCGACGATCTTCGGGTGGCAGTGGCCGAGGATCATCGGCCCCCAGGAGCCGACGTAGTCGATGTAGCCGTTGCCGTCGGCGTCGTAGATCCGCGAGCCTTCGGCTCGCTCGATAAAGATGGGGTCGCAGCCGACGGACTTGAAGGCCCGGACCGGGCTGTTGACCCCGCCGGGAATGATCTGCTTGGCCTGGGCGAACAGGGCCGAGGATTTCTGGTGGTTCATCGCTTTCCCCCTTGCAGAGAGTTCATGGGTTGGTGTCGTTCGCGGTGGCCGGGGCAATGTTCCCCCTGCCGGTGGTTATATATATAATACTCTTCATGGGTCTGGCCACAAAAAACCGGAGAGGGTGGCCGGAGTAATTTGGTTAGGAATTTTTCTGGTAATACCGATTGACATGGTCACGCCGCTTGTTTTATAAGAGTGGTCTGACCATTTTACAAACCATTAATATGCGCCAAGGACGTCGCCGGTAAATGGTGGAACTGCTTCTCATTCTCGTCAGCGCGATTTTCGTCAACAACTTCGTGCTGGCCCGCTTTCTGGGAATCTGCCCCTTCCTCGGGGTGTCCAAGAAGGTGGAGACCGCCCTCGGCATGGGCATGGCGGTGACTTTCGTCATGACCGTGGCCACCGTGGTGACCTGGTTCATCCAGTACTTCGTCCTCATCCCCTTCGAGATCGAGTACCTGCAGACCATCGCCTTTATCCTGGTGATCGCCTCCCTGGTGCAGCTCGTGGAGATGGTCATCCAGAAGGTCAGCCCGGTCCTCTACCAGGCCCTGGGCATCTTCCTCCCCCTGATCACCACCAACTGCGCTGTGCTCGGCCTGGCCGTCCTCAACATCCAGAAGGAGCATTCCTTCCTGGAGGGGGTGGTCTTCGCCCTCGGGGCGGCCCTCGGCTTCACCCTCGCCATGGTCCTCTTCGCCGGACTGCGCGAGCGCGTCGACCTGGGGCCGGTGCCCGCCAGCTTCCGGGGGTCGGCCATCGCCCTGGTGACCGCGGGGCTCCTTTCCCTGGCCTTCATGGGGTTCGCCGGGCTGGTGAAGGGCTAAAGACTCGTCACCGGAAGCCGGAAGCCCGTTCGTATAGGATCTGTTGATGCTTGAAGCTGTTCTCAGTCTGGGCGGCATCGGCCTGCTGGCCGCGGCCGCCCTCGGTTTTGCCGCCAAGAAGTTCGCCGTGGAGGTCGATCCCCGCGAGGCGGCCATCCTCGAGCTGCTCTCGGGCGCCAACTGCGGCGCCTGCGGCTACCCGGGGTGCGGCGCCTTCGCCAAGGCGGTGGCGACAGGAGCGGCCGCTCCCAACGAGTGCCCGGCCGCCGACTCGGAGACCTCGGAGCAGATCGGCCACGTCATGGGGGTGGAGGTGGAGGCGACCGAGCCCCATGTAGCGGTGGTGCTGTGCCAGGGCGACAACCGCAAGGCCAAGACCAAATACCGCTACCTCGGCCTGCACGACTGCAACGCGGCCCAGAAGGTGGCCGACGGCCCCAAGTCCTGCCCCGGCGGATGCCTCGGGCTCGGCACCTGCGCCCGGGTCTGTCCCTTCGACGCCATCGAGATGACCCCCGACGGCCTGGCGGTGATCAGCCGCGAGAAGTGCACCGGCTGCCGGCAGTGCATCGCCGCCTGCCCCCGGCAGGTGATCGCCATGACCCCCCTCGACGCCACCGTTCACGTCCTCTGCAACAGCCGCGACAAGGCGGCGGCGGTGCGCAAGTACTGCCAGGTGGGGTGCATCGGCTGCCACATCTGCGTCAAGACCGTCCCCGAGGCCTACGTGATCGAGACATTCCTGGCCCGGGTCAATTACGAGAAGCGCGACCAGGCCGCCCCGGCCGTGGAGAAGTGCCCCACCAAGTGCATCCGCGATTTCGCCGAGGGCTATCCCGAGGGGAGCGCACTGGCCCCCCCCACGGTCCCCCTGCGGCGGCCGGCGGCCTGAGGCGGAGCGGTAGAGATATGAAGCTGAAGACCTTTCCCGGCGGCCTGCATCCGCCGGACAACAAGAAATGGACCGCTGACAAGGCGGTGGAGGACTGCCCTCTCCCCGAGGAGCTGATCATCCCCCTGTCCCAGCACATCGGCGCCCCGGCCGAGGTCTGCGTGGAGAAGGGCGACCGGGTCCTGAAGGGCCAGGTGATCGGCCGGGCCAAGGGCTTCGTCTCCGTGCCGGTGCATGCCTCCACCTCCGGCGAGGTGGTCGCGGTGGAGCCGCGCCCCCACGCCTGGGGCAAGGACCTGCCGGCGGTGGTGATCCGGCCCGACGGCGAGGACGCCCTGGAGGGACTCGAAGGGGCCGACCCGGCATCGCTCGGCATCGACGAGATCCGCGACCGGATCCGCGACGCGGGGGTCGTCGGCATGGGGGGGGCCACCTTTCCCACCCACGTCAAGCTCTGCCCGCCGGAGGAGAAGCCGATCGACACCCTGGTGCTCAACGGGGTGGAGTGCGAGCCCTACCTGACCGCCGACCACCGGCTGATGCTGGAGGAGACGGAAAAAGTCCTCGACGGCATCGACATCCTGCGCCGGGTCCTCGGCGTGAGCCGGGCGATCGTCGGCATCGAGGCCAACAAGCCCGACGCCATCGAGACGATGGCCCGGGCCGGCGCGTCGCGAGACATCGAGGTGGCGGCCCTGGAGGTGAAGTATCCCCAGGGCGCCGAGAAGCAGCTGATCAAGGCCCTGACCGGGCGGGAGGTCCCCTCCGGCGGGCTGCCCATGGACGTGGGCGTGGTGGTGCAGAACGTCGGTACCGCCGCGGCGGTCAGCGACGCGGTGATGCGCGGACTGCCCCTGGTCGAGCGCATCGCCACGGTCAGCGGCAGTGCGGTGGCCGAGCCGAAGAACCTGCGGGTGCGGGTCGGAACACCCCTGCGCCACATGGTGGAGTTCTGCGGGGGGCTGGTCGGAGAGCCGGCCAAGATCATCATGGGCGGGCCGATGATGGGCCTCGCCCAGTTGTCCCTCGAGGTCCCGGCCACCCGGGGCACCTCCGGGCTGCTGCTCTTCAGCGAAAAGGACGTGGCGCGCTCCCCCGAGGGGCCGTGCATCCGCTGCGGCCGCTGCGTGCAGGTCTGCCCGGCGCGGATCATGCCGACCACCATCGCCGCCTACGCGCGCCTCGACATGGCCGACGAGGCCGAGGGGTACGACGCCCTGGACTGCATCGAGTGCGGATGCTGCGCCTACACCTGCCCCGCCGCCATTCCCCTGGTGCAGGCCATCCGCCACGCCAAGGCGGCCATCCTGGCCAAGAGAAGGAAGGTCTGACGTGGAGAAGCAGCTCTATCTCTCATCCTCGCCCCACATCCAGGGCGGGGAGAGCACCGACAAGGTGATGCGCGCGGTGATCTACGCCCTGCTGCCCGCCTGCGCCGTGTCGGTCTACTTCTTCGGGCTGCCGGCCCTGCTGGTGCTGACTCTGTGCACCGCCGGCTGCGTGGCCTTCGAGGCCCTGTGCCAGAAGGCGATGGGGCGCCCGGTGACGGTGGCCGACGGCAGCGCCGCCCTGACCGGCATCCTCCTTGCCCTCAACCTGCCTCCCCAAAGCCCCTGGTGGCTCTGCCTGCTCGGCGCCGCCTTCGCCATCGTGGTCGCCAAGCAGGTCTACGGCGGCCTGGGCTACAACCCCTTCAACCCGGCCCTGGTGGCGCGGGTGGTGCTGCTGATCTCCTTCCCGGTGCAGATGACCTCGTGGACCGCACCGGCCCCTCTCTTCTCGGGGATCGACGCGGTGACGGCCGCCACCCCGCTCGGCGAGTGGAAGACGGCGGTCATGCTGACCGGCAGGCTGCCCGAAGGTCTGAATGGCGGCCTGGGAAGCTATTTTCTCGGCAACATGGGGGGCTGCATCGGCGAGGTCTCGGCCCTGGCCCTGCTCCTCGGAGCCGTCTACCTCTTCTGGAAACGGATCCTGACCTGGCACACCCCCCTGTCCTACGTCGGCACCGTGGTGGTCCTCTCCGGGATCTTCTGGATGGTCGATCCGGGGCGCTATCCCAGTCCCCTGTTTCACCTGCTGACCGGCGGCATGGTCCTCGGCGCCTTCTTCATGGCCACGGATATGGTCAGCTCGCCCGTGACCGGGCGCGGCATGGTCGTTTTCGGCGTCGGCTGCGGGGTCATCACGGTCCTGATCCGCCTCTTCGGCGGTTATCCGGAGGGGGTCTCCTTCGCCATCCTGCTGATGAACGCCGCCACCCCGCTCATCGACCGCTACACCCGGCCCAGGAAGTTCGGCCACGTCCCCGGAGGGGCCTGAAGATGAGGGGAACGGCATGAAAGAAATGTTTCGGCTCGCCTTTGTCCTGACCTTGATCGCCGCCGGCGCCGGCCTGGTCCTCTCGCTGGTGGAGACGGTCACCCGGGAACCGATCGCCGAGCAGCGGCGCCTGGAGACCCTGCGGGCGCTGCAGGCGGTGCGGCCGCCCATCGACAACAGCCCCGACGCCGACACCGTGGCCCTTTCCGTCGGCCGCGACCGCAAGGGGCGCGAGCTGACACGCACCTTCTACCGGGGGCGGCGGGGGGAAGATCTCGCCGGGGTCGCTTTCAAGGTGACCGCGCCCGACGGCTACAGCGGCAACATCACCATCATGGTGGGGGTCGAGCCCGACGGCACCGTGGCCGGCATCGAGATCCTCTCCCATGCGGAAACCCCGGGGCTGGGCGACAAGATCGAGGAGCCCTGGTTCAAGGACACGTTCCGCGGCAAGAACCTGGACAACGCCGACTGGCGGGTCAAGAAGGACGGCGGGGATTTCGATCAGATCACCGGCGCGACCATCTCCCCCCGGGCGACCGTGGGAGCGGTGCGGAGCGGTCTGGAGTACTACCGGCAGCACCGGGACGAGATTGCCGGCACCAAAGGGGGGACGCAATGAGTCTGATGCGGGAATTCAGCAAGGGGCTCTGGCGGGAGAATGCCGTCTTCAAGCTGCTGCTCGGCCTCTGCCCGGCCCTGGCGGTGACCACCAGCGCCGAAAACGGCGCCGGCATGGGGCTGGCGACGACCTTCGTCCTGATCTGCTCCAACGTCGTCGTCGCCCTGCTGCGAAAGGTCATCCCGGCCAAGGTGCGCATCCCCGCCTTTATCGTGATCATCGCCTCCTTCGTGACCGTGGTCCAGCTGACCATGGAGGCCTACCTCTACGACCTGCACAAGGCGCTCGGCATCTTCATACCCCTGATCGTCGTCAACTGCCTCATCCTCGGCCGCGCCGAGGCTTTCGCCTCAAAGCGACCCCTGGTCCCCTCGGTCGTCGACGGGGTCGGCATGGGGCTCGGTTTCACCCTGGCCCTGTTCGTGCTCGGCGCGGTGCGCGAGGTGTTCGGTTCCGGCACCCTGCTCGGCATCTCCCTGTTCGGCGGGGGCTACCAGCCATTCCTGCTCATGATCCTTCCCCCGGGGGCCTTCATCTCCCTCGGATTTCTCCTGGCGGCCATGAACCGCGTTGAGGCCGCCCGCAAATAGTCCGTGGGCCGCCCGGTCCCCTTTTTCGACCGCGGATTCCCCTCCGCCTGCCCTCTCCAGCACGCTCCCGCCCCAACTCCCTCTAAATACAGTGAAAACCCCTCCCTTGGGGGGTAAATGTGTATACAGTATACTGTATTTTTCCCTTGACATCAGGTGGGAATTAATCTAATTTGTGCCCGCTCGTGTGCCGTAAACACTATCCGTATGTCCATAAAGCATCACGTCACGTTGGGAGGAGTTATTTCATGCTCGAGAGTTATTTACCGATTCTCGTCCTCGTTGCCTTCGCCTTCGCGTTCGCGGCGGGGTCCGTCGTCTTCTCCCGGCTGATCGGCCAGAAGAAGCCCACCGCCGTCAAGCTGGCTCCCTACGAATGCGGCATGCCGCTGATCGGCACCGCCCGGGAGCGGGTTTCCATCAAGTTCTACATTGTCGCCATGCTCTTCATTCTCTTCGACATCGAGGCGGTGTTCCTCTATCCCTGGGCGGTCGTGTTCAAGAAGCTCGGGATGTTCGGATTCATCGAGATGGGGGTCTTTGTCGGCATCCTTCTCGTCGGCTACGTATACGTCTGGAAAAAAGGAGCCTTGGAATGGGAGTAGAACAGACTCTTGGCAATAATTTCATCACCACCAGCCTTGACAAACTCGTCAACTGGTCCCGGTCCCGGTCGCTGTGGCCGATGACCTTCGGTCTGGCCTGCTGCGCCATCGAGATGATGGCCACCGGCGCCGCCCGATTCGACCTTGACCGCTTCGGGGTGCTGTTCCGCGCCTCGCCGCGCCAGGCCGACGTCATCATCATCGCCGGCACCGCCACGAAGAAGATGCTCCCGGTCATCAAGACCGTCTACGAGCAGATGCCCGAGCCTCGCTATGTCATCGCCATGGGCGCCTGTGCCTGCTCCGGCGGCGTTTTCGACACCTACAGCACCGTCCAGGGGATCGACGAGGAGTTGCCGGTCGATGTCTACATTCCCGGCTGTCCTCCCCGGCCCGAAGGTCTTCTCTACGGCCTCATGAAGCTGCAGGAGAAGATCATGAAGGAGCAGAACTCCTTCGGGTCCGCCCTGGGTGTTGGCGAAAGGGTCTCTGGGGCCTAGGATCTGTCTTTTTGCACAGCAAACCAAGGATAGGGATACAGAGATATGGCTGAGCATGCTGCCGTAAGCAAACTGAAAGGGAAGTTCTCCGCTTCCGTCCTCGACGTCAAGGAATTCCGCGGCGAGACGACGGTCACGGTCAAGAAGGAGGACATCGTCGCCATCTGCTCTTTTCTGAAGAAAGAGCAGGGCTATAACCTCCTGAGCGACCTGTGCGGGGTCGACTACCTGGGGCAGGAGCCCCGCTTCATGGTGGTCTACAACATGTACAACATCAAGACCCACGATCGCCTGCGGGTGAAGGTGCCGGTCGAGGAGAACGACTGCCGGGTCGATACCGTCTGCGGCGTCTGGGCCACGGCCAACTGGCTCGAGCGCGAGTGCTGGGACCTGATGGGGATCTCCTTCAACAACCATCCCGACCTGCGGCGCATTCTCATGGCCGCCGATTGGGAAGGGCATCCGCTGCGCAAAGACTACCCTCTGCAGGGCCCCGACCGCGAACCTTACCAGGGTCGGCTCTCCTAGGTATTCTCCAGAATAATCACCGTTTCCCATAAAAGAGGCATACGATGGCTACGACGGAAATAATGACCGTAAATATGGGGCCTCAGCACCCCTCGACTCACGGGGTGCTGCAGCTGATTCTCGAGCTCGACGGCGAGGTGGTCAAGAAGGCCACGCCCCATATCGGCTTCCTGCACCGCGGGGTGGAGAAGCTCTCGGAGCACCGTACCTACCACCAGGTCCTTCCGCTCACCGACCGGCTCGACTACCTGGCTCCGATGCACAACAACCTGGGCTACGTGCTGGCCGTGGAAAAGCTGGTCGGGATCACCGACGTGATTCCCGACCGGGCCCAGACCGTTCGTGTGCTGATGGCCGAACTGACCCGGCTCAAGAGCCACCTGATCTGGCTGGCCTGCCACGCTCTCGACATCGGCGCCATGACCGTGTTCCTCTACTGCTTCCGCGAGAGAGAGCACATCATGGAGTTCTACGAGAAGCTCTCCGGCGCCCGCATGACCTCCAACTACTTCCGCATCGGCGGACTCTCCGCCGACCTGCCGGACGGCTTTGAGCGCGAGGTCCGCGAGTTCATCGACACCATGCCCGGCCATATCGACACCTACGAGGGGCTGCTGACCGGCAACAAGATCTGGCAGAAGCGAACCCAGGGCGTCGGCGTGATCAGCGCCGAGGACGCCATCGACCTCGGCGTGACCGGACCTTCGCTGCGCGGCTCCGGGGTCGACTGGGATCTGCGTCGGGACAATCCCTACAGCGGCTACGAGAACTACGATTTCGAAGTGATCGTTGAGCAGGACTGCGACACATGGGCTCGCTACCATGCGCGTCTCAAGGAGATGCGCGAGTCCGTCAAGATCATCCGCCAGGCCCTCGACCGGCTGAAGCCCGGCCCGATCCTGGCCGACTGTCCCAAGATCTGCCTCCCGCCCAAGGAGGACACGGTCAATTCCATCGAGGGGCTCATCCACCACTTCAAGATCGTCAGCGAGGGCTTCAAGGCCGAACCGGGCGAGGTCTACGTGGGGGTGGAGAATCCCAAGGGGGAGGTCGGCTACTACCTCATCTCGGACGGATCCGCAAAGCCGTACCGGATGAAGATCCGCCCCGCCTCCTTCATCAATCTCCAGGCCCTGCCCAAGATGTGCGAAGGCTCCCTGATCGCCGACGTCGTCGCCGTCATCGGCACCCTGGATATCGTTCTGGGTGAAATCGACCGTTAACGTTCAACCGAGGTAAGAGGTGGCTTCATGAGCGAAGTTGCGGACAACGTCCAGGAAGAGGAAGTCGATCTCACCGGGGCGAACCAGGTGATCGACAAGTTCCTGGACATGAAGGGGGCTTTGATGCCCGTCCTCCAGGGTATCCAGGAATTCTACGGCTACGTGCCCGAACCGACCGTGGACCTGGTCGCCGAGCGGCTCAACGTCTACTCCAGTCAGATCTACGGGGTGTTGACCTTCTACGCCCAGTTTCACCTGAAGCCGCGCGGCAAGTACATCATCCGCGTCTGCATGGGGACCGCCTGTCACGTCAAGGGGGCTGGCCGTATCGGCGACACGATTCAGGAGCGACTCGGCATCGGCCACGCCGAGACGACCGAGGACCTTCTGTTCACCGCCGAGTACGTTGCCTGTATCGGGGCCTGCGGCATGGCGCCGGTCATCATGGTCAACGATGACACCTACGGCAGTATCTCGGTGCAGAAGACCGACGAGGTCATCGAGAAGTACAAGGCGCTGGGCTAGATCCTTTCTGCCGATCAACCAACCAAGAGCGGGGATGAAATCATATGGCCGCGAATGCTGATCAGATAAAAGTTCTCATTTGCCAGGGTACCGGCGGTCTGGCCTCCGGGGCGGCTGCGGTCGCCGAGGCTTTTGAGCAGGAGGTCGCCAAGCAGGGCGTCGAGGCCAAGGTCGGCAAGCGCTGCGCCGTCATCGGCACCGGCTGCCGCGGGCTGTGCGCCAACGACGTGCTGGTCGACATCGAACTGCCGGAGCAGGAGGCGGTGACCTACGACTTCGTCACCCCCGAGATGGTTCCGCAGATCGTCGAGGAACACGTCCTCGGCAACGAGCCGGTTGCCAAGAAGATGGCGGGCCCCTACTACGCCAAGTTCCTCGAGAAGCAGCAGCGCATCATCTTCTCCCGCTGCGGCACGGTCGACGCCGACAGCCTCGACGACTTCCTCTCCCACAAGGGCTTCGACGGCATCAGGAAGGCCGTGACCATGAAGCCGGAGGATGTCATCGAGGAGGTCAAGAAATCGGGTCTGCGCGGCCGCGGTGGCGGCGGCTTCCCCACCGGGGTCAAGTGGTCCTTCTGCAAGGCCTCTCCCGGCGACACCAAATACCTCATCTGCAACGCCGACGAGGGCGATCCCGGGGCCTTTATGGACCGCTCCATCCTCGAAGGCGACCCCTACGGCCTCATCGAGGGGATGATGATCGCCGCCTACGCCATCGGCTGCAAATTCGCCTACGTCTATTGCCGGGCCGAGTACCCCCTGGCGATCAAGCGGCTGCAGAAAGCGATCGATACCTGCTACGAAAAAGGCTTCCTCGGCAAGGACTGCCTGGGGCTCGGCTTCGACCTCGACATGCGCATCAAGGCCGGCGCCGGCGCCTTCGTCTGCGGCGAGGAGACCGCCCTGATGGCATCCATCGAGGGCGAGCGCGGCATGTCCCGCCCCCGCCCGCCCTTCCCGGCGGTGCGCGGTCTCTGGGGCTACCCGACCAACATCAACAACGTCGAGACCTACGCCAACGTCTCCTACATCTTCTACAACGGCGCCGACTGGTATTCCAGCATCGGCACCGAGGGGACCAAGGGAACGAAGATCTTCGCCCTGACCGGCAAGGTCAAGCACACCGGACTGGTGGAGGTTCCCGCCGGTACCAGCATGCGCGAGGTCATCTACGACGTCTGCGGCGGCATTCTCAACAACCGCAAGTTCAAGGCGGTCCAGGCCGGCGGCCCCTCGGGCGGCTGCCTCCCCGCCGAGGCCCTCGACGCCCAGGTCGACTACGACTCCCTGATCAAGGCCGGGGCCATGATGGGCTCGGGCGGTCTGGTGGTCATGGACGAGACGACCTGCATGGTCGACATCGCGCGCTTCTTCCTCAACTTCACCCGCGTCGAGTCGTGCGGCAAGTGCATCCCCTGCCGCATCGGTCTGAAGATCATGCTCGAGATTCTCGAGCGCATCACCAGCGGCGAAGGGCGCGAGGGGGACCTCGAACTCCTCGAGGACATGGCCTACGACATCAAGAAGAGTTCGCTGTGCGGCCTCGGGCAGACCGCTCCCAACCCGGTTCTGTCGACCCTGCGCTACTTCCGCCACGAGTACGAGGCGCACATCAAGGAAAAAGAGTGTCCCTCCCACGGCTGCAAGCCCCTGCTGCATTTCGAGGTCATCGACGAGAAATGCAAGAAGTGCGGCCTGTGCTACCGGGTCTGTCCGGTGGACGCCGTCCGCTGGGAGAAGAAGGAGCTGGCGGTCATCGACAAGGAGAAGTGCACCAAGTGCACCTCCTGCTACGACGCCTGCCGCTTTATGGCGATCAAGTAAGCTGAGTCTCCAGTTTCCGATAAGAGGTCATGATGGTCACACTGACGATTGACGGCAAGCAGGTACAGGTCAAGAAGACGGCCACCATTTACGAGGCGGCCAAGGAGGCCGGGGTCGATATCCCCGTCCTGTGCTACGCCAAGAAGCTGCTTCCCTACGGCGCCTGCCGGGTCTGTCTGGTTGAAGTGGAGCAGATGAAGGGCCGGCTGATCCCGTCCTGTACCACCCCGGTGACCGAGGGGATGGTGGTGACCACGATCAACGACGAAATCCGCAAGGTCCGCAAGACCGTGATGGAGTTCCTCCTGGTCAACCACGTTCTCGACTGCCCGGTCTGCGACAAGGGCGGCGAGTGCGACCTTCAGGACCTGGCCTTCGAGTACGAGGTGACCAAGAACCGTTTCGAGGGCGAGAAGTTCGACCTCCCCGTCGACGAGATCAACCCCCTCATCGAGCGCAACATGAACCGCTGCGTTCTCTGCGGCAAATGCGTCAGGGTCTGCGACGAGGTCGTCGGCTACGGTTCCTACTCCTTTATCAATCGCGGCTTCGAGACGAAGATCGCCACCGCCTTCGACCGCGGCCTCTCCTGCGAGTTCTGCGGCCAGTGCGTCTCCATGTGCCCGGTCGGCGCGATTCTGCCTCGTCCCTTCAAGTTCAAGGCCCGCCCCTGGCAGCTCAAGGAGGTGGACTCGGTCTGCGGCTACTGCGGCAACGGTTGCACCGTGACCCTCGGGGTGCTGAAGGAGAAGGTCGAGACGATCCGCTTTAACGACAAGACCGGCGTCAACGACGGCAACCTCTGCGTCCGCGGTCGCTTCGGTTACTCCTACGTCAACAGCGAGGAGCGCCTGACCAAGCCCCTGGTGCGCAAGGACGGCGTCCTCGTCGAGGTCGAGTGGGACGAGGCCCTCGACGCCGTCGCCGAGGGGCTGGAAAAGGCCAAGGGCGACAAGGGCGTCGGCATCCTCTCCGGTGCGCGGCTGACCAACGAGGAACTCTTCGTGCTCAAGAAACTGGCCGGGACCCTCGACACCTCCAACCTCGACCACTCGGGGGGCGAGTGCTACAGGGGGGTCACAGAGGGGCTCAAGGCGACTCTCGGCCTGACCGCCTCCACCGCCACCTTCCCCCAGGTCGAGGAGTGCGACACCATCCTCGCCATCCGGTCCGATTTTTACGAGACCCACCCGGTCTTGGGCATGGTCGTCAACCAGGCCCTCCAGCGTCACGGCGCCAAGTTGCTCGTGGTGGCCGACAAGAAGGGCAAGCTCAGCAAGATGCATGGGGCCGAGACCCTTCTCGCCAAGCCGGGATGCGAGGTCAACCTGCTCAACGCCATGGCTCGGACCCTCCTCGACGAAGGGCTGGCAGTGACCGACGGGGTCGAGGGGCTTGATGCTCTTCAGGCTTCCCTCGCCGACTACGCGCCGGAGAAGGTCGCCGAGCAGACCGGGGCGGACGCCGAGGCCATCAAGGCCGCTGCCCGCCGGCTTGCAGGCTCCAAGAAGAGCGCCATCCTTCTGGCCTACGGCCTGCCCTACACCGCCCAGAGCAAGGAGCTCGCAGTCGCCGCCGCCAACCTGGCCATCCTGACCGGCAACGTCGGCCGCGAGGGGAGCGGACTCTACCTCTGCGGCGAGAAGGCCAACAGCCAGGGGGCCATCGACCTCGGCATCCTGCCCGAGGGAAGCGGCCTCGGCTCGCAGGCCATGCTCGAAGCCGCCGGCAAGGGCGACCTTTCCGCCCTCTGGGTCGTCGGCGAGGACATGGTCGTCTCCTATCCGGACCGGGCCAAGGTCGAGGCCGCGCTGGAGCGCGCCCCCTTCGTGGTGGTTCAGGACCTGTTCCTCTCCGCCACCGCGCAGAAGGCCGACGTTGTCCTGCCCGCCGCCTCCTTCGCCGAGAAGGACGGATCGTTCACCAATGCCGAACGGCGCGTGCAGCGGGTTCGACCGGGCGTTCCGAGCCCCGGCGAGGCAAAGACGGACCTCGAGATCTTCTACCTGCTCGCCGCCAAGCTCGGCGCGCGGGTCAGCTACACCGGGAGCGCCGCCATCTTCGCCGAGATATCCGCCACCGTGCCCGGCTACGAGGGGATCGATTACGAGGCGATCGGACCTCAGGGTGCCGTCTGGGGCGGTGAGACCCTCGAGCCTGAGTTCAAGAAGGTGGTTCCCGTTGCCGGGTTCGAGCCCCTCGACGCCAAGTTCCAGCTCGTCACCGGCAGCGCCCTGTATCACAGCGGCACCGTTTCCACCCGCGCCAAGGGGCCTCTCGCCGTTGTCCCCGAGCCCTACGTTGAACTGGGCCGGGCCGACGCGAAGGCTCTCGCCATAAAGGACGGCGACATGGTGACCCTCAAGTCCGGCGGGATCGAGCTTCGGCTTCAGGCCAAGGTCGATCTCCGGATGCCCGAGGGGGTCGTGTTCGCGCCCAACCACTTTGATGACGGCCAGATCAACAGGATCTACAAGGGCGAAGCGGCGATCGCCGTCGAACTGAGCAAGTAGGGATTCCATCCAGGAGAGGTCATGGACTGTCCCAAATGCAAAGCGGTCGTTTCGGCGCGGGCCAAATTCTGCGACCAGTGCGGCAATAATCTGGCGGATAACGCCGAGTTCCTGCACCAGAGAGCCCTCGACCATTACCATCGGGGACTCATCGACGAGGCCGTCAGGATTTGGGACGAGGCCATCGCCAAGCAGCCCCGATTCAGCAAGGGGTTCTACTACAAGGGGCTGGCCCTGTACGACAGGGGCGACCTGCAGTTGGCCATCGACGCCCTTCGGCAGGCGCTGGCGGGAGAGCCCGAGCCCTTCCGGGTCTATTTCAAGCTGGGCATGGCACAGTACGGCCTCGGCGACCTGGTCGGCAGTATCGACAGCTTCCGCAAGGCGGTGGAGATCAGCCCGGGCAGCGCCGAAACCCTCTACCGGCTCGGCCTCTCGCACCTGCGCAACTCGGACCTTGAACGGTCCCAGGAAGCTCTCGAGGCGGCCATAGGGATCAACCCCAAGTACACGAGGGCCCTCTACATCCTGGGGATGGTCCTGTCCCAGAGGGGCCTGACCGACGAGGCCATCGAGCAGTTCCGGCAGGTGGTGAAGATCAGCCCCACCTACACCTCGGCGCGCTTCGAACTCGGCATGGCCCTGTTCAAGGCCGGGGACCTGAAGGCGGCAGCGGAGGAATTCTCCCGGACCGTGGAGACCAGCGCCAAGTTCGCCCCAGGGCACTATATGCTCGGCGAGAGCTGCCGCAAGGTGGGGGAGTTCAGCGAGGCGATCAGCGCCTACACCGAGGTGCTCAAGCTCAACCCGAAGGACGCCGACGCCCATGTGAGGATGGCCGAGTGCCACATGCAGCTCGATTTTCTTGACGCCGCCAGGGAGGCGGTGGACAAGGCCCTGGCGATCAACCCGGAGAACCCCGAGGCCAAGTACCTCGCGAAGCACCTGGGGGAGATGAATACGCCCCATAAACCCGGCTTTTAATCGTTTTAACCGATACAGCGAGCAACATACCCATTTGAACAAGGAAGAGGATTGTCATGACGCCTGAAGTATTGAGCCTCTCGAACAACGTCCCACTGTTTCTGGCCGCCATGCTGGTGAAGATCCTTGCGGTATTCGTGGTGGTGATCCTGATCGTCGCCTACGCCACCTGGGTCGAGCGCAAGGTCATCGGTCACATGCAGACCCGTCTCGGGCCCATGCGCACCGGCTGGCACGGTTTGCTTCAGCCCATCGCCGACGGCCTCAAGCTGTTCTTCAAGGAGGACATCATCCCGGCCGAGTCGAGCAAGCTGGCTTTCATTCTGGCCCCCATGATGATCCTCGTACCGGCTTTCATCACCATCGCGGTCGTCCCCTTCGGCCCCGACCTGGAGATTGCAGGGTACACCGTTAGCCAGCAGATTACCGATCTCAACATCGGAATTCTCTACGTCCTCGCCATGGCCGGCCTCGGGGTCTACGGCATCGTCCTGGCGGGCTGGGCCTCGAACAACAAATACTCCCTGCTCGGCGGGGTCCGCTCCGCGGCCCAGATGGTCTCCTACGAGCTGGCCGCCGGCCTGTCCATCATCGCCGTTTTCATGCTCTCCGAAACCCTCAGCCTGCGGGGGATCGTCGAGGCTCAGCAGGGCCCCCTCTGGGGAAGCATCGCTTTGCTGCCCAACTGGTATGTCTTCACCCAGCCTCTGGCCTTCGGCCTCTTCGTGATCTGCGGTCTGGCCGAGATCAACCGGACCCCCTTCGACCTGCCCGAGGCCGAGACCGAGCTGGTCTCTGGCTTCTGCACCGAGTACTCCTCCATGAAGTACGCCCTGTTCTTCATGGCCGAGTACGCCAACATGGTCGTCATCGCCGCCCTTATCGCCACCCTGTTTCTCGGCGGCTGGTCCGGGCCTTTCCCTGGTGCCATCAACCTCCTGCTGAAGATCTTCACCTTCATGTTCTTCTTCATCTGGCTGCGCGCCACTTTTCCCCGCGTGCGCTACGACCAGCTGATGTTTATGGGCTGGAAAGTCTTTCTGCCCCTGTCCCTGGCCAACATCGTGGTCACCGGACTTGTCGTTGTGCTCCTCCAGCAGTAACCCAACTCACGCATAGAGGATAGGCCCATGTTCAAAGAGTTCGCCAAAGGTCTGAGCATTACCTTCAAGCACCTGCTCCCGGGGCATTCGACCACGGTCCAGTATCCTGACGAGAAACTGCAGGTCTCCGAGCGTTTCCGCGGTCTTCACCGCCTGGTACCGACCCAGGACCGTGAGAAGTGCGTGGCCTGCTACCTCTGCCCCACCGTCTGCCCCGCCAAATGCATCACGGTGGAGGCGGCCGAGAACCACAAGGGCGAGAAATACCCCGAGGTCTACCAGATCGATCTTCTGCGCTGCATCTTCTGCGGCTATTGCGTGGAGGCCTGCCCCGTCGAGGCCCTGGAGATGACCGGGGATTACGAGTTGGCCAACTTCAAGCGCGAAGACTTCACCTTCACCAAAGAGCGACTTCTCAGGTAATTGACATAGGAGCGTAGAACTCATGGAAACTCTGTTTTTTTATCTGGTCGCCCTGGTCGCCGTTATCTCCGGATTCCTGGTGGTCAAGTGCAAGAGCCCGGTCAACAGCGCCCTGTCCCTGGTCATGACCTTTGTCTGCCTGGCTGTCTTTTATGTGATGCTTCACGCTCCGTTCATGGCTGCCATCCAGATCATGGTCTATGCGGGGGCGATCATCGTTCTGATCATCTTCGTCATCATGCTGCTCAACCTCGGGACCGCCACCCAGGTCAGGACCACTCACTCCCTGGCCGGCGGAGCCGTGCTCGGGGCGTTGATGCTGTTCATCGCCGGTTTTATGCTCAATCACAGCGAGACCACGGGCGTTAAGGGGGACATCACCGCGGAGGTGGTGGAGAGCGTGGGACACACCGAACTGATCGGTCGCGCCCTGTTCACCGAGTTTCTGCTCCCCTTCGAGATTGCCTCTATCCTGCTCCTGGTGGCCATGATCGGCGCCGTGGTGCTGGCCAAGAAAAACGTTTAGTCGCAGACAAGGACAGGAGATAGATCATGATTACCGTACACCATTACCTCGTTCTCAGCGCGATCCTGTTTTCCCTGGGAACCTTCGGGGTTCTCACCCGGAGGAACGCCATTGTCATCTTCATGTGCGTCGAACTGATGCTCAACGGCGTCAACCTTTCGTTCATCGCCTTGTCCCATTTCCTGGGCAACATGGACGGCCAAGTCTTCGTTTTCTTCGTCATGACCGTGGCCGCCGCAGAGGCGGCGGTGGGATTGGCTCTGATGATCGCCTTTTTCCGCAACACCGAGTCGATCGACGTCGAGGACTTCAACATCTTGAAATGGTAACTGCTTTCAGGGTCGCTTGAGGCTCAATCTGGTAAGAGGAGATATTGATGTACGACAAATTGTGGCTCATCCCGTTCTTTCCCCTGCTGGGGTTCCTGATCAACGGACTTTTCGGCAAGAAGATCAAGAACGAAAAATTGATCGGGACCATCGGCACCCTGGCCATTGCCAGTTCCTTCGTGGTTTCCAGCAAGTATTTCTTCCAGCTGCTCGGTGATTCGGTCAAGACCCACGAGCATGTGGTCGCATCCTGGATGACCGTGGGGAACCTGCAGATCGACTGGGGATTCCTGCTCGATCCCCTCTCGGCCTTGATGATCATGGTGGTTACGGGGGTCGGTTCTCTGATCCACCTCTACTCCATCGGGTACATGCACGGGGAAGAAGGATTCTACCGCTTCTTCGCCTACCTGAACCTTTTCTGCTTCTCCATGCTGATGCTGGTCCTGGGCAACAACGCCTTGGTCATGTTCATCGGCTGGGAGGGTGTCGGCCTCTGTTCCTATCTCCTCATCGGCTACTACTTTCATAAGCAGAGCGCGGGGGATGCGGCCAAGAAGGCCTTCGTGGTCAACCGCATCGGTGACTTCGGGTTCCTCTGCGGCTTGTTTATCCTGTACTGGACTCTCGGCAGCGAGCACGGTGTCTGGACCCTGAACTTCACCGAAATTGCACAGCATGGTCACCTGCTTGGTACCGGCGGCACCGTGGTGACGCTGGTTACGCTTCTCTTCTTCCTCGGCGCCACCGGCAAGTCGGCCCAGATTCCCCTCTTCACATGGCTGCCCGACGCCATGGAGGGTCCGACTCCCGTCTCCGCCCTGATCCATGCCGCCACGATGGTCACCGCCGGCGTCTACATGATCGGCCGCATGAACGGCCTTTTCGCCATGGCTCCCGACACCATGATGACCATCGCCATCGTCGGCGCCGCCACCGCGATCTTCGCCGCCAGTATCGGCCTGGCCCAGAACGACATCAAACGCGTTCTGGCCTACTCGACCGTTTCCCAGCTCGGCTACATGTTCCTGGCCATGGGCGTCGGCGCCTTTACCGCCGGCATCTTCCACCTCATGACCCACGCCTTCTTCAAGGCCTGCCTCTTCCTCGGGTCCGGTTCGGTGATCCACGGAATGCATCACGGCTACCACCATGCACACCTGCATGATGATCCTCAGGACATGCGTAACATGGGTGGTCTGCGCAAGAAGATGCCTATCACCTTCTTGACCTTCCTTGTCTCGACCATCGCCATTGCCGGCATCCCCGGGTTCTCCGCCTTCTTCTCCAAGGACGAGATCCTCTGGTGGGCCTTCGGCTCCAACCGCGGCCACTGGCTGCTCTGGCTGGTCGGCGCGGTGGCTGCCGGCATGACCGCCTTCTACATGTTCCGCCTTGTCTTCATGACCTTCTTCGGCGAGCAGCGAACCGATCCCCGTGCCAAGGATCACATCCCCGAGTCGCCCCTGACCATCACCATCCCCCTCATGGTCCTCGGCGTGCTTGCGGTGGTCGGCGGCTACATCGGCGTTCCGGCGATCCTCGGCGGCGCCAACCACCTCCACCACTTCCTGGAGCCGGTCTTCGGGCACGCCCTCGAGCTTAACCATATCGAGGCCCACGGCAGCCACGCCACCGAGTACGGCCTGATGGGGATCTCTGTCGGCATCGGCATCGTCGGTATCTTCATCGCCTGGGTCATGTATATCAAGAACCCCGAGATTCCGGGCAAGCTGGCTACCAACTTCGCGACACTCCACCGGGCCATCTTCAACAAGTGGTATATCGACGAAATCTACGATGCCCTCTTCGTCAATCCCTGCAAGCGCTTTGGCACCTTCCTCTGGAAAGGGTTTGACGTTTGCGTGGTGGACGGCGTGGTCAACGGCGTCGGCAGGATCGTGCAGGCCGCCTCGGCCGGGATGCGCGCCACCCAGACCGGCTTCGTCCACAACTACGCCCTGGCCATGGTGGTCGGTGTGGTGCTGATCGTCGGATTCTACGTCCTCGGGTAAGAGTCCTGGCAGACTGAAAGCGATATAAGGAGCGATTTCCCATGACCGAACACCTTCTCAGCCTGATGACCTTCTTCCCGATTCTGGGGCTGCTGGTTGTCCTCTTCCTCCCCCGGGACAACCAGGGGCTGCTCAAGGGCTTCACCCTCGTGGTGACCCTGATCACCTTTGTGATCAGTCTGCCCCTGGCTTTTGACGACGTCTTCACGACCTCGGGGGCCATGCACTACAAAGAATTCGTCCCCTGGATCACCATAGGCGACTTCTTCCAGATGAACTACAGCGTGGGGATCGACGGCATCAGCCTGTGGCTGGTCATGCTCACCACCTTCATCATGCCCATCGCGGTTCTGTCCACCTGGCTGTCCGTTGAGAAGAACGTCAAGGGCTTCATGGCCTTGCTGCTGCTCCTCGAGACGGCCATGCTCGGTGCCTTCATTTCCCTCGACCTCTTCCTGTTCTACATCTTCTGGGAATTGATGCTGATCCCGATGTACTTCCTGATCGGCATTTGGGGCGGCAAGAACCGCATCTACGCCGCGGTCAAGTTCTTCATCTACACCGCGGTCGGCTCCCTGCTCATGCTGGTGGCCATCATCTTCGTCTACTACTACGCACTGCAGTCCGGCATGCCCTTCGACCAGGGCTTCAGCATCGCGCATTTCTGGCAGGTAGACATCCCTGCCCACCTGCAGAACTGGCTCTTCCTGGCGTTCGCGTTCAGTTTCGCCATCAAGGTGCCGATGTTCCCTCTGCACACCTGGCTGCCCGACGCCCATACCGAGGCGCCCACCGCAGGTTCAGTCATTCTGGCCGCCATCCTGCTGAAGATGGGTACCTACGGCTACGTGCGGTTCGCCATGCCGCTCTTTCCCGAGGCCCTGCAGACCTTCATGCCTCTGCTGGCGACCCTCGCGACCATCGGCATCATCTACGGCGCCCTGGTGGCGATGATGCAGAGCGACGTCAAAAAACTCGTCGCCTACTCTTCGGTCTCCCATCTCGGGTTCGTCATGCTCGGCATTTTCGCCATGAACATGCAGGGGATGGCCGGCGGCATGATCCAGATGATCAACCACGGTATTTCCACAGGCGCACTCTTCCTTATCGTCGGCTTCATCTACGAGCGGCGCCATACCCGCGAGATCTCCGAGTTCGGCGGTCTGGCCAAGAAGATGCCGATTTTCGCCACGGTCTTTTTGATCATCACCTTCTCCTCCATCGGCCTGCCCGGGACCAACGGTTTCGTCGGTGAGTTTCTCGCGCTGATGGGGGCTTTCGAGAGCGAACTTCGCTGGTACGCGGTGGTCGCCACCACCGGCGTCATCTTCGCCGCGGTCTACATGCTGTGGATGTTCCAGCGCGTCATGTTCGGGGAGATGACCAATCCCAAGAACGAAAATCTTAAAGACCTCTCCGCTCGGGAAATCGTCCTGATGGTTCCCCTGCTGGTGTTCGTCTTCTGGATCGGGGTTTACCCCAACACCTTTTTCGAGAAGATGAATCCGGCTATGGAGAGTCTTCTCACCCAGGTCAAAGGCAGGCAGGTCGCGGTCGTGTCGCCCGTTAAGCACGCGCCGGTCAACCATGCGCCTGCCGCGCCGCATCACCACTAAGCCTGCAACAGAGAGTAACGTACAAGGTTTAATCCCGCTTCCGGAGGAGCATTTTCATGGAAAATCTGGTGCAAATCGCCATGCAGAACGTCAATTTCGCGGCGATCATGCCATCGTTGGTGCTGACCTGCTTCGGCATGGCGCTGCTGCTCGTCAGCGTCTTCTCGCCCCGCGGCAAGACGACCCATGTGGCCTGGATCAGCCTGATCGGCCTCGTTGTCACCGGCTTTGTCTCCCTCGGGGCGTGGAACAATCCCGAATTCTGCTTTGCCGGGAGCGTGGCCCTGGACAACTTTGCCACCTTCTTCAACATCATCTTCCTGTTCGCCGCCGGGCTGACCATCCTCATGTCGGATGACTACCTCAAGCGCGAAGGCTACCCGATCGGGGAGTACTACCCGCTGATCCTCTTCACCACAGCGGGCGCCATGTGGATGGCCTCGGGCACCGACCTGATGACCATCTTCCTCGGCCTGGAGGTCCTTTCGGTCTCCCTGTACGTCCTTGCCGGGATGTTCCGGGGCCAGTTGCGCTCCAACGAGGCGGGTCTGAAGTACTTCCTCCTCGGGGCCTTCTCCACCGGCTTCCTGCTCTACGGCGTGGCCCTGCTCTACGGCGCCACGGGCACCACCAAGGTCGTCGAGATCGCCCAGTTCTTCAGCGCCAACACCGCGGTGCTCGGCAACCCCATGGCGATCGCCGGGATGGCTTTCCTGAGCATCGGTTTCCTGTTCAAGATCGGCGCGGCTCCCTTCCATATGTGGACCCCCGACGTCTACGAGGGCGCCCCGACCCCCATCACCGCTTTTATGAGCGCCGGGCCCAAGGCCGCCGCCTTTGCCGCTTTCGTGCGCGTCTTCTTCATCGGCCTCGAGGGGATGGAAGCCGAGTGGACCTCCATGCTCTGGATCCTCGCGGTGCTGACCATGGTCGTCGGCAACGTGATCGCCATCAAGCAGGACAACATCAAGCGGATGCTGGCCTACTCCTCCATCGCCCACGCCGGCTACGCCCTCGTCGGCATGGTCGCTGCGAACGAGATCGGGGTCGCCGGCATTCTTTTCTACATGCTGGCCTACACCTTCATGAACCTGGGAGCCTTCGCCGTCCTGACCCTCGCGGGCAAGCAGGGCGAGGAAAATCTCACCCTTGAAGGCTTCGCGGGTTTCGGATTCAAGAAGCCCTTTCTCGGTGTGGCGATGACCATTTTCCTCTTCTCCCTCATGGGGCTCCCCCCGACAGCGGGCTTCGCCGGCAAGTTCTACATCTTCGCCGGGGCCGTCAAGGCCGGCTACATCTGGCTGGCAGTGCTCGGCGTGCTCAACTCCGCTGTCTCCCTCTACTATTACCTGCGGATCATGGTCTACATGTACTTCCGCGACCCCGTCGAGGATTACGGCTGGGTGAAAATGCCCGTCGGCGCCGTCATCTCCATCGTTGTGGCCCTTATCGGCGTGCTCTATCTCGGGATTCTCCCCTCCGGGGTCATGGAGATGGCCAAGCTGTCTATCTTCTAGAGACGACATTCCATCCGGAAGCAAAGCCCCCGGCCACATCGGCCGGGGGCTTTTTTTATTTTGTCGCCTCGCCATTGACTGGGTGGGCCGGGGTGATATTGGTTTAGGAAAGAGGCCCGGCAGTGAAGGGAAGGGGGAATCGATGATCTCCCGGCGCGACCGGATCGAGGGAATGCTGAACACCATAGAGCACGAGTACCAGACTACCTTGCGTTATACCGGTCGCAGGGCGGCGAATCCCAAGGTCCTGGACGCCATGGGCCTCGTGCCGCGGGAAGAGTTCGTTCCGCAGGCGTTAAAACCCTCCGCTTACGCCAACAACGCCCTGCCTATCGGTGACGGGCAGACGATTTCCCAACCCTTCATCGTTGCCCTGATGACCGACCTGCTCTGCCCGGAAAAAGACCACGTGGTCCTTGAGGTTGGCGCCGGGTCCGGGTACCAGGCGGCGGTACTCTCCGTGATGGTGCGCCAGGTCTACAGCGTTGAGATTGTGCCAGCCCTGGCCATAGAAGCGGCGGAGCGTTTGGCAAGGCTCGGCTACAATAACGTGGAGATTCGCTCTGGGGACGGCTACCGGGGGTGGGCCGAGCACGCCCCCTTCGACGGCATTATCGTTACCGCGGCGGTCCCCCACCTGCCACCTGCATTGCTCGACCAGTTGCGTCCAGGGGGGAGGTTGGTCGTCCCCGTGGGGATGCCCTACATGCATCAGGAACTGATGGCGGTGGAGAAAGACCAGCATGGGGTCCTTCATACCCGGGATGTGCTCGGGGTGATTTTCGTCCCCCTGACGGGGGAGGGGGGTGCTCCGGGCTAGGACCGGGGAAAGGAGCAAGATCATGATTGTCGGGGAAGTATGCAGTCGAGAGGTTGTCTACGTCGAGAGGGACGCCACCATTCTCGAGGCGGCCAGGGTGATGCGAAGCAACCATGTGGGCGACGTGGTCGTCGCCGACAAAAAGAACGGCGGATGCATGCCGGTTGGAATTCTCACCGATCGGGACATCGTCATCGAGTTGCTGGCCGCGGAGGTGGACCTTGATTCGGTCTCGGTAGGCGATGCCATGAGCTATGAGTTGCTCATGGCCCGGGAAGGAGACGACCTTCTCGAGACGGTCAAGCTGATGCGCAACCGCGGGGTGCGCAGAGTGCCGGTGATCGACCGTGGCGGGCTCCTCGTCGGCATCGTTTCGGTGGACGACGTGGTCGAGTTGCTCAGCGAGCAACTCACGGACCTGGTCAAGCTCGTTGCGGTGGAGGAGCGCAGGGAGCGTGAGCACCGTGCCTAGAAAGGTCCGGGAGTTCCTCCCGGTGAGGGTGGAGTGCTATGCCGGTTCCAGGGGGGAGGAGACTCCGCGGCGCTTCCATGCGGGCGGAGG
This sequence comes from Desulfuromonas sp., assembly GCF_002868845.1. Classification (NCBI taxonomy): domain Bacteria; kingdom Pseudomonadati; phylum Thermodesulfobacteriota; class Desulfuromonadia; order Desulfuromonadales; family Desulfuromonadaceae; genus Desulfuromonas; species Desulfuromonas sp. The sequence goes on along the minus strand of NZ_PKUB01000028.1, from coordinate 58,363 downwards.
GGTCGTGGAGGTCGTCGAGGTGGCCGAGCGATGGCTCGCACCCGAGTACCGATACTTCAAGGTGCGTGGAGATGACGAAGCGACGTACATCCTGCGCCATGACCAGTTCGCCGACCACTGGGACCTCGTTAGGGGTGAAGGGCGAGGGGTTGATTCGGCACCACCGGGTGGTGGATAATGGCGGCAAGGGCGGGCGTGGTCTCTTCCGGTCCGGTCGGACTGTCTGTTTTGAAGGTCGTCCCAGAGTCCCGGAGGTTGAGTTTTCGGAGGACTCTCTGCCTGCCGAAAAAGAAAACCGATCATGGGATGGAATCGCTGATGGAAAAACGCGAGGACGGACCGAAAAAATTCCCCTGTGGCGATTGCCGGATGTGCCAGTGGTGTTCGGACGATCGTTGCCGCCTCTGCCTCCAGAGCGCCAGGGCCTGCCGTAAAAAGCTCAGCATGGCCGAGCAGATCGCCCTGTACGAAAGGCTCAACGGCAGGAGGTAGGAAGAGATGGTGGGAAAGTAAAAAGGGCAGCCCGGTCGGGCTGCCCTTTTTGCTTTGTCGGTGAAGGAGCCTGCCTCTGCGGCGGGTTTAGAAGGGTCCTCCGAAACGGGCTTAAATCTGGTTTAGCCGGTCCGTGACGGCGGCGAGGGTCTTTTCGTTGAGCTTGTTGACGACGAAATACCAGTCCCGGCTCGAACCGACTCCGTCGTCATTGGCGAGGAGAGCTTCGGCTCCCTTGCCGAACAGCTCGTAATGGGTGTCCATGGAGACGGCCCCTGCGCCGAAGCCGATGAGCATGCGTGCGGCCTTGTTGCCGGGGTTGTATTTTTTGATCGTGACGCTGAGAAGGTACTCCCCAGAGGCCTTGGTGAACTGGTCGCGGCTGCTGATCAGGTTGGCCTGGTAACCGGACTTCTGGGCGAGCCTGAGCAGCTGCTTGTCCATGTAGTTGCCGATCTGGTTGAGCTGCTGGACCTGCTTCTCGTCCATGTCGGCGGTGATGCCGCGGTCGGTCAGGATAAAAAGGGCGGCGGGGTCGCCGCTGGCCATCTTCGGTGCTGCGACCTTGGGGGCGCAGCCGGCGGCGACGAGGGCCGCGCAGAGGACGGCCAAAACGAGAAAATTTTTCATGACGATCTTTCCTCCTGGTTCATAGTGACGGGATTAAAGGGGCCTCAGGGTAAAGCTTCTTCCCCTGGGAAGTCAAGAGGTTTAGTTCTCTGGCCCGGGCCTCAAGGGGCCGACGGAGCGATGTCATGACAGAGATCGAGGATCCCGCTCAGCCTTTGCTCCGCAATATCTCCAGAGCCTCACCGCAAGGGTCGCCCCTTCCATCGAGCCAGTGGATGAGTACTCCCTGCCGCTCCATGCGCCGGAACCAGGTTTCCTGGCGCTTGGCGAACTGGTGGATGGCGCTGCCCAGCTTCTGTGCCATATCGTTGCGGTTGAGCTCCCCCTGCAGATGGCGGGCGATGAAGCGGTACTCCAAGCCGTAGAATTCCAAGGTCTCCCAGGGCACGCCTGCGGCGTGGAGCCGCTCCACCTCTTCGATCATTCCCTGTCCCAGGCGCTCTTTGAGCCGGGCGGTGATGCGTCGGCGCAGCTCGGCCCGCTCCCAGCGCACGCCGAAAATGGCAGGATCGACGGCGGGGGGAGGCGGCAGGTCCCCGGCCGCCTCCGTCTCGCCCTCGGCGATTTCGATGGCGCGGACCAGGCGAGTCCGGTCTTCGAGGTCGGTGGTGTTGTGCTGCCGGGGCCGGGCGGAAAGGAGGCGCCTCTGCAACTCGTCTAGACTGTGCTCGGCGAGCTGCCGGCGCAGGGCGGGGTTCTCGGGCACCTCGACCAGGCGATAGCCCTTGAGGACGGCGTCGAGGTAGAGGCCGGTCCCCCCGACCAAGACCGGCAGCCGTCCCCTCTCGCGGATATTCTCGAGGGCGCTATAGGCGAGGCGCTGGAATTGAAAGACACTGAACGCATCGCCCGGGTCGACGATGTCGATGAGGTGGTGGGGGATCTCCCCGTATTCGTCCAGGTCCTTGCCGGTGCCGATGTCCATGCCTCTGAAGACCTGGCGCGAGTCGGCGGAGACGATCTCACCGTCCAGTCTTCGGGCCAGGTCCACGCCGAGGCGGGTCTTGCCCGAGGCGGTGGGGCCGAGGACGACAATGAGGTTGCATGTTGGGGCGGACGTTTCCATGGTGGCATCTTAGGACTTTTCGCCAGAGGATGCAACGCGCCGCGGACGGAGCAATTCCTCCTATGCAAACCGGCTCGTTTCTGTTATGTTAGGATGTTATCGGCTGGCGCGGCCGCGGCCCGGCCATTCACCTTTTCCGATCAGGCTTATGAAGAAAGACCCCGATACAGCCTCTGCGCCGTCCCTGCCGGTGATCCTGCCCCGCTCCGACCATACCATTTCCCGAAACCAGATCGATCCTGACTCCCTGAAGGTCCTCTACCGCCTTCACCGCCACGGCTTCAAGGCCTACCTGGTGGGGGGGAGTGTGCGCGACCTCCTTCTGGGGCGCACCCCCAAGGACTTCGACGTGGGCACCGACGCCACCCCCAACCAGGTGAAGAAGCTGTTTCGCAACTGCTTCCTGGTGGGGCGCCGGTTTCGCCTGGCCCACATCCGCTTCGGGCGCGACAAGGTCATCGAGGTTGCCACCTTCCGGCGCATGGCCCGGCCCGACGACCTGCCCGAGGACCCGGCCGATCACTTTCTGTTCACCGAGAACATTTTCGGCACCCCGGAGCAGGACGCCTTTCGCCGGGATTTCACGGTCAACGCCCTGTTTTACGACATTTCCGACTTTTCCATAATCGACTACGTCGGGGGTTTGAAGGATCTGAAGACCCGGCACCTGCGGGTCATCGGCGACCCCTTGGTGCGCTTTACCGAGGATCCGGTGAGGATGCTGCGCGCCCTGGAGTTCGCAGCCCGTCTCGGATTCTCCCTTGGGGAGAGGGTGAGGGAGGGGATTTCCCTGCGCGCGCCCCTCATCGCCGAGGCCGCGCCGGCGCGCATTCGCGAAGAACTGATGGAGTTGTTCCGGCATCGGGTCGGCGGGACGGTCCTGCGCAACGCCCAGGCCATGGGGCTGCTGCCCCACCTGCTGGCCGGGTTCGAGGGGGATGATGGGACCTTCGACCTGCTCGAGCGCATCGACGTCCGCACCGCGGGGGGCGCCCCGGTCGAGGAACACCTGGTGCTGGCGGCCCTGTTCCTCTCCCGCTTTCGCCGCGCCTGCCCCCCAGAAAGCGAGTCGACGGTGAACGACGCGCTGCGCATCGCCAACCTGGTGCTGGCTCCCCACTGCGGCTATTTTCGGCTTTCCCACGGCACCCGCCACCTCGCCAGGGAACTGCTGGTCGGCTTCGTCCGGCTCGTCCGGGGCCTTGGGCGCCGGGGGGAGCGCCGCTTCCTGAAACATCCCATGACTCCCCAGGTTCTCGAGTTTTACGGCCTTTGGGCCGAGGCGAGCGGGGAGGACATGACGCTGGTCGAGGACTGGCAAAAGGCCCTCGACCGTTCCCGGGAGGGCGAAACGAAACCCGCCGCAGAGCAGCCTTCCCGGCCTCGCCGGCGTTCCCGGCGTCGCCGTCCCCGGCGGCCCAAGCCCCCTGCTTCCTGAGACCCCTTCTCAGCCCAGGGCGCGCAGGATCTCCCGCAGCCTGCGCCGCTCCTCCGGCCCCAGCGACACCCCTCCGTAGGCCCCCCGGCAGTAAAGCTCCGCAAACTCCAGGCACAGGGGATCTCCGCTGCGCCGGGCGACCGTGAGCAGTCCGGTCTCCGGGCCGATCCCCTCGAGAGCGTATTTCTTTTGGACCCGGCGCACGAAAGCCCGGGCCAGCTTTCCTTCCTTGTCCTTTCTCCGCCGGTGCGCGACCCCCACCGCGCCCCCCGCAGCCGCCAGAATCATCGCCAGACCGAAGCTCCACCCCAGGGTCTCGCGGGAAACGCTTACCTGCCGCAGGCTCCTGCCCGTCTGGCGGAAGAGGCTCAGTTGCCGCCCCAGGTCGTAGGTCAGGACCGCCTGGTTCCACAGGTATTGGAGAGCGTCGAACAGCCGCGCGGCCGGGCCCAGTCCGCTGCGCTGGCGTCTCTCCAGGGTCGATGCGGCGTTGACCGCCAGGGTGCTTGGGTCGAGCCGGACCCAGCGGTTCTCCACCAGGGCCTCCACCCAGACATGGGCCCGGTCTTCGGTGACGGCGTAGTATCCACCCAGTTCGTTGTAGTCCCCCCCGTAATAGCCGCCCACGAGGCGGGCCGGCACCCCGGACAGGCGCAGCAGGGTGGCGAAGGAGGAGGCGAAAAACTCGCAGTAGCCCCTTTTCTTCTCGAACAGGAACTCGGTCAGCGGGTCCGCTGATACCGGCAGGTCGTCCGTGGCGTAGGCGAGCCGCTGGTTGCGGAAGAAGTCTTCGAGCAGGGCGATCCTCTCCGTCTCGGTGGTGCCCCGGCTTCGGATGTCCCGGGCGAGATCCGAGAGCCTCTGTGGCTTATCGGCCGGCATCTGCAGGTAGAATTGCCGGTCCGCGCCCTCCGCCGTGAGGGTGCCCCCGGGGCGGGATTCGGCCCGGTAGCGGTAGCGTTTTTCCGGGGACCGTCGCAGGCGGAAAACGCCGTCCGCCGCCCGGGCCGCCCGAACTCCGGACAGATCAGCGGGCGGGTCGAGGGCGTAAAGGAAGCCGGTCCGCTGCGGTTCGCTAAGAATGGTCAGGCCGACCGGACTGCCTCCGGCGACCCGGTGTTGTTCCCCCTCCGGCGGTGCGGTACGGATCCAGTCGCTCCCCTTGGAGCGGTTGAGCACCACCCCGCGCCAGTAGCGCTGTTGCAGGGGGATCTCAGGCCCTTCGGCCCGGAAGGCCACCTTGCGGTCCTCGGCGATCCGGGCCACGCTGCCGGGAGTGACCTGTTCGCTGAAGCCGGTGCGGGCCCCCGCGGCGGGGTTGAGGAAGTCCCACAGGGGGTAGCCGGTGCGGGGCAGGATCACGAAAAAGACGAGCATCAGGACCAAAGAGCCGGCCGGCAGGAGCAGGGCGGTGGCCAACACCGTGCGCAGCTGTCGCTTTTCGAGGGCGAGGTCGGGATCGGCCCGGTAGAAGCAGAGCAGCACGAGGCCGACGGTGATGCCGGTGACCAGGGGAACCAGGTAGGCGAAGAAAGAGGCCTCCAGGGAGAGGAGGGAGGAGGAGGCCAGGGCGAAGAGGGACAGCAGGAAGACCTGAAGGACGTTGCGGGGGCTCTTCGCGGTCAGGAGGCGCACTCCGAGAAGCAGGGTCAGGATGTGCACCAGGGGCAGGACGAGGTTGGCGCGGCTCAGGCCGAGGCCGTAATAGAGACAGAATCCCAGAGAGAGCAGGGTGGCCAGGGGCGCTCCGACGGGGTGGCGCCGGCGCAGGTCGCAGGTCAGTCCGCCCCCCCAGAACAGGAGAAAGAGCAGGAGCGGGGCGGTCTCCATATGGGGAGACAGGGGGGCGAACCCGAGCAGGGCGCTCGCGTAGACGAGCGCGGTGAGAGGGATCCTAATCCTGACCATAAAGGGCCAACTCCTGCAGCAGGCGAAGCCGGTGGGGGCGACCGGTGGCGGGGGGAAGGGTGCGGTCGTGAATCCGCAGACCGACCGGCCGCCCATCGCGGCAGTGGCGGTTGACCAGCCAGGCGGCGCTGCCCAGGCGCTCCTCGACGTTCCGGCCGGGCAGCCGCTCCAGATCGAGCAGGATCGGCTCCCGGGCCGTGGGGGCCAGTTCCTTGACCTTCAACTCGTCGTGCCGTGCGGAGAGCTTCCAGTGGATCAGCTTGAGGGGCTCCCGGCCGCTGTAGTCGGCGATGCGCTGGAGCTCCCCCCCCTGTCCACGCCCCCGGGCGGGGCGCTCTCCGCCGCCGCGCTCGGCGTGGCCGAATGCCGTCGCGGGGCAGGGGCGGGGTCTGGGCAGGACCAGGATGTCCTGTTCGAGGGGCAGTCTCCGGGCGCGCACGAAGAAGTTGACCGGAAAGGCCGACCGGACCACGGCCTGCTCGACGCGCTGCAAGCCCCGCCCCCGGGGGATGAGCCGCAGGGAGTGGCGCACCTCGCTTTGCCGGGGAACAAGGACCACCAGGGAGTCGCTGTCGAGCAGGAAGATGTGGAGCAGGAAGGCGGGCAGGCGCCGCCGGTTTGCGAGGTGGAGGGTCGCCAGGGTCTGAACCCCGTCGTAGAGTTCCTCGGGGAGTTCCAGGCGCAGTTCCAGTTTTTCAAGGTTGGTCTTGCCGAGGACCCCCGAGACGGCCATGAAGCCGAGCAGGGCGGAGACCACCAGGTAGAGCAGGTTGTTGCCCGTGTTGACGGCGCCGAAGCCGAGGGTCAGGGTCAGCAGGATGTAGAGCGTCCCCGATCGGGTCAGTTTCAGGCCAGCGGGACCGGCAGTTCTTGCAGGATAGATTTCAGCACCTCCGCCTTGCTGAGCCCTTCGTTCTCGGGGCGCAGCAGCAGCCGGTGAGCCCCCACCGGCACCGCCACGAGCTGGACGTCCTCCGGCACGACGAAATCGCGGCCCTCGAGGAAGGCCGCCGCCATGGACGCCTCGGCCAGGTTGATGGCGCCCCGGGTGGAGATCCCCGAAAGGATCAGGGGATGGCGGCGGGTGGCTTCCACCACGCGGTGGATATAGTCCACTAGGCTGTCCGCCAGGCGAACGGACGCGGCAGCCCTTCGGGCCTGCTGGATCTCCTCGATGGTCAGCATCGGCTCGAGCCTCTGAAGGGCTTCGCGGATGCGCCCCCCCTGGATGATGGCTTTTTCCACCTCTGCCGGGGGATACCCGAGGCCGGTGGTGAGGGTAAAGCGGTCGAGCTGGGACTCGGGAAGGGGGTAGGTACCGACCTGTTCCACCGGGTTCTGGGTGGCGATGACAAGGAACGGGTCGGGCAGGGGGTAGGTCACCCCTTCGACGGTCACACGGCGCTCCTCCATGGCCTCGAGCAGGGCGCTCTGGGTGCGGGGGGCGGCCCGGTTGATCTCGTCCACCAGCAGCAGATTGTTGAAGACCGGGCCGGGGATGAACTGAAAGCGGTTCTCTTCCCGGTTGAACACCGAAAGACCGGTGATGTCCGAGGGAAGCAGGTCGCTGGTGCACTGGACCCGTCCGAAGGAGAGGCCGAGGGTCCTGGCCAGGGCCAGGGCGAGGGTCGTCTTGCCGAGGCCGGGGATGTCCTCCAGGAGGAGGTGCCCGCCGCACACTGTGGCAATGACCGCCAGGCGCAGGGTGCGGATCTTTCCCTGCAGGTAGTCGCGCGCCAGGCTGTCGATGACCGTGACGATCCTGTCTCTGGTTTTCGTTGCCATGGCCTTCCTTGGGTTTTTAGGGGGTCACCGGAAGTTTCAGTTTTCATTATAGATCAATGAGAGGCCGGAATGCCAGTTTTGCGGATGTTCAGGCGACGGTCCCAGTCCGGGCCTCCGGCCGCAGGGACTTGACGAGCTTGAAGAGCTCCATGGCGGCCAGCAGGGCGAGGGCGAGCAGGAGCAGGAGCAGCCACTCGGCCCAGGAGACGGGGGAGACCCCGAGCACTCGCTGCATGAGGGGGGTGTTCATCGCCAGGATGTGGACCCCCTGGGCCACCGTGACCCCGAGGATGAGGATCCGGTTGCGGCGCAGGGGAACGCGGAAGGCGGAAAATCGCTCGGAGCGGCAGTTGAAGACGTGGACGTTCTCCAGCAGGACCATCAGCAGCAGGGTCGTGTTGCGGGCCTGCGCCTCCGGCCAGCCGGCCGCGGTCATCCACCACCAGGCGCCGAAGGCGATCAGCCCCATGACAAATCCCGAGACGAGGGTCTGCTGGATCATCAGGGGATTGAAGATCCCCTCTCGCGGGGAGCGGGGGGGGCGCTCCATCTCTCCCGGTTCGCCTCCCTCGAAGGCGAGGGCGACGTCCTGGATGCCGTTGGTCACCAGGTTGAGCCAGAGCAGCTGGACCGCCATCAGGGGCAGGGGCAGCCCGGCCAGAAGGGCGAGGGTGAAGAGGACGATCTACGCCCCGCCCGTCGAGATGAGGAGGTAGACCACCTTGCGGATGTTGTCGTAGGCGAAGCGGCCCTCCTCGATGCCGGCGACGATAGAGGCGAAGTTGTCGTCGGTGACGATGATCTCGGCGGTGTCCTTGGCCACGTCGGTTCCCGAGCCCATCGCCACCCCGATGTGGGCCCTGCGCAGGGCCGGGGCGTCGTTCACCCCGTCGCCGGTCACCGCGGTGAAGTGCCCCTGCCGGCTGAGGGCGTCGACGATGTGCAGTTTCTGAAGGGGGGAGACCCGGGCGAAGACCGCGGCCGAGGCGGCCAGTCGGGCGAACTCCTCGCTCTCCGGTGGGCCGCCGTTGGCAAGGCTCTCTCCGCTGAGCATGTCTCTGTCATCCCGGGCGATCCCCAGCTGCCGGGCGATGGCGAGGGCCGTGGCCGGATGGTCCCCGGTGACCATCAGGACCTTGACCCCGGCCTGCCGGCAGGTGGCAACCGCCTCCTTCACTTCGGGGCGCAGCGGGTCGATGAAGCCGACCAGGCCGAGCAGGGTCACCGGCGGGATGTGCTCTTCGCCGACCGGGTCTGGACGGGAGCCGTCGATATGGCGCCCCCAGGCCACCCCCAGGACCCGGAACCCTTCCTTGGCCAGGTCGAGGGCGGCCCCTTCCACGAGGGACGGATCAAGGGGCATCTCGCCTTCGGCGGTCAGCATGTTGGCGGAGAATCCGAGGATCCGCTCCACCGCCCCCTTGACGACCCAGTTGCCCTCTTCGTCCCAGTAAAAGCGTGCGGCGTAGCGCAGTTCCGATTCGTAGGGGATCTCGCCGAGCATCTCGACCCGGCCCCGCACCTCTTCCGGGTGGAGGCCCAGCTTGTAGCCGAGGGCGAGCAGGGCCACGTCCATGGCGTCGCCGTGGTGGGTCCATTCGTCTCCGATGCGCACCAGGGTCGCCTCGTTGCAGAGAATCGCCGCGGCCGCCAGGAGGGTCAGTCGGCTCCTGGCTTCCTCGCCGGGGGCCGCACCGCCCGCGGCGAGGACCTCCCCCGCACCGGCGTAGCCTTCTCCGGTCACGGTGAAGGTCTCCCCTCCGGGCAGCCAGAGCGTCTTGGCTGTCTGGCGGTTGACGGTCAGGGTGCCGGTCTTGTCGCTGGCGATGCAGGTGCAGCTTCCGAGCCCCTCCACCGCGGTCAGTTTGCGGACGATGACGTTGCGCCGGGCCATGCGCGTGGTGGCGATGGAGAGGGCCACGGTCATCGCCACCGGCAGCCCTTCGGGGATGCTGGAGACGGCGAGCGCCACCGCCATGAAGAAGACCTCCAGCCAGGGAGTCCCCTGCAGGTGGGAGACGAGGGCGAGCAGGGCGACGAAGCCGAGGACCAGGTAGCTGATCTGGCGGGCGAAGCGCTCCATGCGGATGACCAGCGGCGGCTTGGTGACCCGGGCCGCGGTGACCTCCCGGGCGATGCGCCCGACCTGGGTGGCCAGGCCCGTCGCAACCACGATGCCCGTCCCACGCCCGGTGGTGACCGTGGAGCCGGCAAAGGCCATGCTGAAGCGCTCTGCGAGGGGGGACTTCTCCGCCAGGGGCTCGGCCGTCTTCTCCGTCGCCACCGACTCCCCGGTCAGCAGCGACTCGTCGGCGGCGAGGCCTCGCACCTCGGCGAGGCGCAGGTCGGCCGGCACCCGGTGCCCCGATTCGAGAAGGATGATGTCCCCCGGGACGAGTTCTTCCGCGGGGATCTCCCGCACCTCCCCGCCCCTGCGAACCCTGGCCTCGATGCGCAGAAGGCTCTGCAGGGCGGCGGCGCTGCGCTCCGCCTTCCACTCCTGGACGGTTCCGAGCAGGGCGTTGAGCAGGATGACGGCGAAGATGAAGGCGGCGTCGGTCTGTTCGCCGATGGCCAGGGAGAGGATCCCGGCGACGAGGAGGATGTAGATCAGGGGACTCAGGAACTGGTGAAGGAAGATGGCCGGCAGGCTCGGCGGCCGCTTGACCGGAAGGGCGTTGGGTCCGACCTCTCGCAGGCGGCGGGCGGCCTCGTCCTCGTCGAGCCCCTCCTTTCCGGAATCCAGCCGGGCAAAGGCGTCCTCTTGGGAAAGGGCGTGCCAGGCGACCCCGTCGTCGTTTCGGGAAGGGGCTGCTTCTTTGAATTCCTCTGTATCGGTCATGGCGTCTCGCTTCTACCTCTGGTCCACCCACTTCAGGTCGTTGGCGCTCCAGTCGTAGTCGAGGTACTCGAGTGTATAGTCCCCGGCCTCCAGAAAGGCCCGGTCGACCGGGTCGGTCACGTAGGGGATCAGGAAGGCGACCGGGCCTCCCGTCCAGGCGTCGAAGTGCTTGCGGTCGAACTTGAAAATCTGGGAGACGGACACTCTTCGTGCCGCCCGGTCGATGCGCAGGCCCTTTTCGGGCTGGGCGGCGAGGCGCTCGCCCTGCTCCCGAAGTTGGAGGCCCAGCGCCTCGGCCCGGTAGGGTTCGGGGCGCAGGTCGGCGCAGGAGACCGAGGCGCAGTTGATCGCCAGGTGCGCCCGCAGGTCCCGGAGTCCCTCGATGAGGATGTCGAATTCGATCTCGTTCAGGCTGAAGGGCTGTCCGCCGACCCGGATCGTCTCCCGCGTCCAGGGCTGGCCCAGCCAGTTGATCCTGCGTGAGCGGATGCTCTCGACCGGGTAGTGGTCGAGGAGCGTCTTGATGGCGGCGATGTTGTAGACGTTGATCCAGAAGGCGAGCCGCTCATCCTTGCCTTCGAGGCTGGCGGGGTCGAAGCCGGCCAGGTTTCCCAGCAGTTTGCGGTAGGCGGAGCCGGGAAGGGCCTGCTCCCTCGCCCAGCGCTCGTAGTCGACGGCGTTGAGGGGGATGCTGTCGACGCTCTGGTCGGCGACCACGTAGCGGTCCAGCAGGGCGGCGTAGCCCGAAAAGTCGAAGCCGGCGGCCTGAAGCGCTAGGGGGGACAGGAGCAGGGAAAAGAGCAGGGCGGAGATGACACGGTTCATCGCTTGCCTCCGGGGGGGATTGGTTTCAGAACCAGTATATCATCCCCCAGGTGCGGGGCGGAATTGAGCAAATTCACCGCCTTCCCTTCACTGATTCAACAGAGAGTTAAGGGCGTATCCGGCATGGCATGAAAATTGATCTTTAAGTGCCCATGGGGAAATTCGCAATCCTCAAAAAAATATTTGATGTTGCAATAAATACCATTTCAAGTCCCAAGTTACAGGGACTTGGAGCAACGCGCTACAATCTTTCCCTTCAGGAGACTTGAAGTCAATTGTTTGACCTGAAAAAAACATCAGACTCATTTTCGGCGCTCCCTCAAGCCAACCTCCCGAAAGCCCGGGATTTTTTGGTTTGCAACGGGACGTTTCAGAAGATGCCGACTTAGCCAAACCCTTGACCCTCCTTCCATGGACAATGCCCACTGGAGGGCAGGGCGATCCTACATCTTGGGTCAAAGCTGCCCTGTTTCGCTAAAGGTGAACCAAGGATGAAACTGCAAACAAAACTGCTGGCGATCATCGGCGCCCTTTTCCTTTTATCATTTGGCATCGCCGAATTTTTTGACTACCAGAGGGCAAAAAACGATATAGAGGGCACCATGCTTTCCGAAGCAAGGACCGTCCGCGGCCTGCTCATGTCTTCCAGGCGAATTTATCAACGCCAGTTTGTCGACAGCGGCCTGTCCTTAAACTAGCAAACCATCGGTTTTCTGCCCGCCCACGCCCTTCCCCGTATCTCCGCGGACTTCCGGAATGGGGGTGAATGCGGAATATCCTTCAACAACGTTTCCGCCCGACCCCGCAACCCGGACAACGCCGCGGATGCCGTTGAGGTGGAGGCCATCGATTACTACCGAAAGAACCCAGAGGCCAAAGAGCGTCTGGCGAGGTTTTCGTCTGAAGATGGCCGCGCTTTTTTCCATTACTCCTCCCCCCTCTGGGTTGAAGCCGACTGCCTACAATGTCACGGAAACAAGGCCGATGCCCCCCCTGCGATACGTGCCCGATACGACAGCGGCTTTGCCTATCAGGTTGGGGATCTGTGCGGGATTTTGAGCATAAAGCTCCCTGCGGAGTATTTGGAGAAACGAATTGCCTCGCAACAACAGGACCATGTGCTCAGCCTTTTTGCAGGACTGGCGGCCATCTTCCTGCTGCTCTACTGGTTTCTGCGCCACACCGTCATCAACCGCTTGGGGCAACTCAAGAGAGCGACGCTGAGGATGGCAAGCGGTCACTACCAGATTCCCATTGCCATGGGCGGAAATGATGAGATTGCCAGGGTGGCCGAAGCTTTCAGCGTCATGGGCATGGCCATTGGGGAGCGGGAACAGACCCTGCGGCAGAGCGAAGAGCGGTTTCGTTCATTGGTTGAGAATATTGACCTGGGCATTACCTGGATCGATGCCGATTACCGGGTAGTCATGACCAACACTGGGATGGGAACCCTCTGTGGCAGGCCCAGCTCCGAATTGACCCAAAGGCCCTGCTACGAGGCATTCTGGGGTTGCCAGGAGGTTTGCAAGGATTGCCCGGGGGCGCAGGCGATGGCCTCCCGAACACCTGTTTCGGCGGAAATCGAAAATAAGCGTCATAACGGCAGCCGTGCGAGAGTTCAGATCCATGCCTTTCCCACCTTCGCTGAAGGCGGTGAAGTGACCGGTTTTGTCGAGGTCGTCGAAGATATTACCCGGGAAAGACAGGCCGAAGAGGCCCTGGCCGAGAGCGAAGGGCGGTTCGCCACCTTGGCCGACGTGGCGCCCGTGATGATCTGGATGACGGATGCGGGCAGACAGCGCACCTTTGTCAATCAACCCTGGCTGGAATTTACCGGCCTCTCCGCCGAGAAAGCTATGGGCGACGGCTGGGCAGAAAGTATTCATCACGATGACCGAGAGGGGTATCTCGACACCTTCAAGCGCGCCTTTGAAGCTCGGGAATCCTTCACCCTCGAATACCGCCTGCAGCGACATGATGGAACCTATCGGTGGCTGCTTGGGACGGGCACACCGAGACCTTCGCCGGCCGGAACCTTTATCGGCTATATCGGCTCATGTGTGGATATCACCGAACAAAAAGAGGTGGAAAAGCAGCTGAGGGAACTCAACGAATCCCTCGAGCAACGGGTTTTGCAACGCACCCAAGCCTTAAGGCAGTCGAACGAGGACCTCAAAGACGAGATCGCCCAACGCACAAAGGCGGAGAAGGCGCTGAAAAAGAGTCAGGAGGAACTCTCAGCGAAGCATGACCAGTTATCGATGCTGTTCAAAAAGGTCGAAACTGGAAAGAGAGAGTGGGAGCAGACCATGGATTGCGTCGATGATTTGGTCCTTTTGATCGATGATCAGGGGAAGATTAAAAGAACCAACAAAGCCCTTAAGGACTTTTGGGGAAAGAGCTTCGAAGAGATTATCGGAACGGCACTGGCGACCGTACTCGAGGCCTTTCAAATCGGCTCCATTGATTATCAGAGCAATGCTGTCGAAGGGTTTCACGGTCCCAGCAAGCGGTGGTTTTTACTAAAAACCTACCCCTTCGAACACGACCAGGAAAAGGGGAGGGTCCTGGTCGCCCATGATTTCACCCAAATCAAGCAGATGACTCAAAGGCAGGAGGACATCAACCGGGAGCTGGAAAAGAAAGGCAACCAGCTGGAGCGAGCCTTCACCGACCTGAAAAATGCCCAATCCAAGATCTTGCACCAGGAGAAAATGGCCTCCATCGGACAGCTGGCAGCCGGGGTGGCGCACGAGATCAATAACCCGATGGGGTTCATCTCGAGCAATCTCGGCACCCTTGACAAGTATGTCGGCAGGCTGACCGAGTTCATCCAACACCAGGGAAGGCTGGTGAACTCCCCTGATCCCGAGGCCTTGGCAGAGCTGGAGCAAAAGAAAAGGCAACTCAAGCTCGATTTCATCACCGAAGACATAAAGGAATTGATAGAGGAATCGCTGGACGGCGCCGAACGGGTGAAAAAAATCGTCCAGGACCTCAAGAGCTTCTCCCGTGTGGACGAGGCGGAATCCCAGCACATGGACATAAAGGAGTGCCTGGAAAGTAGCATCAATATCGTCTGGAATGAGCTGAAATACAAGGTCACCTTGAACCGGGATTACGCCGAACTGCCTTTCATCAAATGTTATCCCCAGCAGCTCAACCAGGTTTTTTTGAATCTGCTGGTCAATGCCGCCCATGCCATTGAAACCCAGGGAGAGATCACGGTGAAAACCGGACAGGAGAAGGACCGTATCTATATTGCCATTTCCGATACGGGCTGCGGAATTCCATCGGACAAGGTGAACAGAATTTTCGAGCCCTTCTTCACCACCAAGGAAGTGGGCAGTGGCACCGGGCTCGTGTTGAGCATCACCTACGACATTGTGAAGAAGCATCAGGGGGAAATCAGGGTGGTCAGCGAGGAAGGCCAAGGCACGACCTTTACAGTCGAGTTGCCTGTAGTTGAGGAAGAAGGAGAAAAACGGGAATGTTAGCTTTGAAATTTAATCCTATGCAATTGGTCCATTTTCTCAACGGGGAAAGCGCCCATGATCAATAACCGATTGAATATCCTTTTGGTCGATGACAGCCGCCTCACCTATGTGAAGATCAGTGACCTCTTGTCCGAAATCAAAAGGTGGCAGTGCAACCTTGAATGGGCCGATTCCTACGCCAAGGGGTTGGAAGTCATGCAGCGCGATGCCCATGACATCTATTTGCTCGATCACCTTCTTGATGAAAATACCGGGCTCTACCTCATTCAGAAGGCGACTCAAAGGGAACGCCGAGCGCCCATGATCCTGATCAGCGGGTCCAATGAGGACTTGGACATGAAAGCGATAGCGGCCGGGGCGGCCGATTTCATTGAAAAGGGCCAGATCAATGTCCCCGTGCTGGAACGAGCCCTACGGTATGGTCTTGGGCACAGGGAGAAAATGAAAAAACTGCGGCAGAAGGAACAGCAACTCAATGCCGTTGCAAACGCAATTGATGGGTTTATCTATAATTGCTCACCGGATAGGCGAATCGAGTACATGAACGATGGGGCAATCAAACGGAGCGGCTCCAACGTTATTGGCAAGCCTTGCCACCAGGTCGTGCATGGCCGAGACTCGGTTTGTACGGAATGTGTCCATAGCCGGGTATTAAGCGGGGAAACCGTGCACTCCGAGGTGCTGAGCCCCAAGGATAACCGCTGGTACCATGTTATTAGTTCGCCCGTCCTTCGAGCAGATGGCAGAATTTCCAACCAGTCAGTGCTCTTGGATATCACCGAGCGCAAAAAAGCTGATGAGGACCTAGTTTTCCGGGAAGCCTTTGAAACCCTCATTGCAAAAATTTCCGGCAAATTCATAGAATTAGACCCCTTAGAAACTGATCACGCTATTGACCATGCATTGTCCCATTTGGGTGAATTCACCCAAATGGACCGCTGCCTTATTGCTTTGTTTTCGAGCGATGGCACCCAAGCAGGATATACGCATGAGTGGTGTGCTCGTGGAGGGAAACTTCAGCCGGAAAAACTTCAGGAGTTGAATGTCCCGGATCTCCAATGGGCCTTGGGAAAAATAAAAAACGGGAAGCCCCTTTATGTTTCATCGGTTGCCGATCTGCCCCGGGAGGCCAGCTCGGCAAAAGAGTACTGGCAGGAACAGGGCATACGGTCCCTGGTAGCGCTGCCGATAATGGCGAATGGCAAGGTGGCAGGGTTACTAGAGCTTCAGTCGATACGGAACGAGAATTGGTGGCCTGGCAAAGGCCTTGTACGGCTTACTAGAGTCGCCGAAATCATCGGACCTGCACTGGAGCGCAAACGGGCCGAAGAAGCATTGCACGAGAGCGAGCAAAGGTTTCGCACAATGGCCGACTAAGCCCCGGTGATGATCTGGATGGTCGGTCCAGACCTGAAATTCACTTTTGTCAACCAATTCCTGCTGGACTTTACGGGACGGACCCCTGAAGAGGAAATGAGCAACAACTGGACCGATATCATCCATCCAGATGACCGGAGCAAGGTTATAGACGTCTACGAAGCCGCTTTTTCATCCCGGGAGCAGTTCTATGTGGAATACCGCGTTAGACGATTTGACGGTTTTTATTGCTGGGTTTTGGATGCCGGCATACCGAAATTCGCCCCGGATGGGGCATTTGCCGGCTTTCTCGGCAGTGCCGTGGATATCACCAAACAGAAGAATGCGGAGGAACAGCTCAGGACGCTCAATGATATCCTGGAACGAAAAGTCAGCCATCGCACGCTGGCCCTGGCGCAGGCCAACGAAGGTTTAAAGACGGAAGTTTCGGAACGAAAAAAAGCCGAAATGACGTTGAAGAAAAATTTCAACCTCTTGAATACGGTTATCGAGGGGACCGCCGATGCCATCTTTTTAAAGGATGTCGAAGGTCATTATGTGCTGATCAATGCCGCCGGGGCCAGGTATGTCGATAATGAGGCTGAAGATATCATCTGTAAAACGGACATGGAACTCTTTGCGCCCGAACAGGCGAAGAAAATCATGGCAAATGATCGGGAGGTTCTGAAATCGGGAGGACCCCAAACCTTTGAAGAAGTCGCCCAAGCCTCGGACGGGGTTTTGCGTACCTTTTTGGCGACCAAGAGCGTTTATCGTGACGGCAATGGAATCGTGGAAGGGCTTATCGGCATATCCCGGGACATCACCGACCGCAAGAAGGCGGAGTTTGCCATACAAGAAAAGGAAGCAAAGTATCGCTCCCTGTTCGAGAACTCACCGATTTCCCTGTGGGAAGAGGATTATTCCCAAGTAAGGGAGGACTTGGATGGTCTGCGCCAATCCGGCGTGAGCGATTTTTCGTCCTATTTCGAAGCCCACCCTGAGGCGGTAACCCATTGTGCCGGCTTGATCAAAATCGTAGACGTCAATAGTGCCACCCTGAAAATGTTCAAGGCGGCCAGCAAAGAAGAATTATTTGGCAATCTGGATCAAATCCTGAGTGAGAAATCCCTGCCTCCGTTCCGGGAGCAATTGATTGCCCTGGCTCAGGGCGCCACCACCTATGAAACGGAAGGGGTCAACCTTACCCTTGAAGGGGATGAGCGGTTGGTTCATTTACGCTTGTCGATCGCTCCGGGCAGTGAAAAAAACTGGTCCAAAGTGATCGTCTCTCTCGTCGACATCACGGAGCAAAAGCACCTGGAAGAACGGTTGCATGACGAGAAGGCGGAACTGGAAGGGGCGCAGAACGAACTACAAAAGGCCTATGCCGACCTCCAAGCAACCCAGGCCAAAATCCTCCAAAATGAAAAAATGGCATCCATCGGCCTGCTGGCGGCCGGGGTGGCCCACGAGATCAACAATCCTATGGGGTACATCCTGAGTAACCTCGGAACCCTGGACAAGTATGCCCAAAGGCTGACCGATTTCATTCAGGCCCAAACCGTAGTGATCACCGAACTCAATGGAGGTGACGGCACCCTCGGGGAATTGCGCAAGCAATTAAAGATCGACTACATCATCGACGATTTAAAAAACCTGACCAAGGAATCCCTCGAGGGAGCCGACCGGGTGAAAAAGATCGTAAAGGATCTCAAGAGTTTTTCGCGGACGGATGAGGGCGACCACATGCACGCCGATATCAACGAATGCATCGAGACCACGATTTGCGTGGTCTGGAACGAAATAAAGTACAAAGCCACCCTCGAAAAAAACTATGGGGACCTCCCCATGACCCTCTGCTACCCCCAGCAACTTAACCAGGTTTTTCTCAACCTGCTGATCAACGCCGCTCAGGCGATCGAAAAGCAGGGGACAATCAAGGTCAGGACCTGGCAGGAAGGCGACATAATTCGGGTGCAAATTGCCGATACCGGACGCGGCATCCCAAAGGAAAACCTCGACAGACTGTTTGAACCCTTCTTCACCACCAAAAAAATCGGGAAGGGAACGGGACTCGGTCTGAGCATCTCTTACGACATCATAAAAAAGCACAACGGTGAACTCGACGTAAAGAGTGAGGTGGGTGTGGGAACCACCTTCACTCTCAGCATTCCCATCAGGGAGGGCCTGTGACATGGAAGAACCAATCAGGATACTCTGTGTGGATGACGAAAAAAACGTGCTGCGCGCTCTGGAGCGGATCTTTCTGGATGATGACTATGAGCTCCTGACGGCTCTCTCTGGTGAAGATGGCCTGGAAATCCTCACCAGGGAAGACTCGATACAGATGGTCATTTCCGATTACCGGATGCCCGGCATGAACGGTGTGGACTTTTTGCGTGAAGTCTTGCGAATCCGCCCCGATACGGTCCGAATCGTCCTTTCGGGATATGCGGATACGGCCGCCGTCGTCGATGCGATCAATGATGGACAAATCTACAAATTCATACCCAAGCCATGGAACGACGATGAACTTAAGGTTACTATCGGCAATGGTCTGGAAAGTTATTTTCTGAAAAGGAAAAACGCCAAGCTTATGGCGGAGCTCAAAGAGTCCAATGACCAGCTTCAGTTAATGAATGAGAGCCTTGAGGCGATGGTCGCTAAAAGGGTTTCAGACCTTGCCATTCAAAACCAGGCCCGAACCATTTATCAGAACATTCTGGACTCTTTGCCGATAGGGGTTCTCGGGATTGATTCAGGGCAGGTGATTGTCCAATGTAATGACAGGGGACTGGAGTTGTTGCAGGAGGAAGGGTACGGCCTGGTCGGCCTCTTTTTTGAGGATGTTTTGCCTGTCGAAATCAACGACTTCATTGATAGGATGGGGGACACCGACACCCTTTCCGAAGCCATCAGCCTCAATGACCAAAACGTATGGATCAAGGGGGCCCATTTAATGGAGGAGGATCAGGAAGGAGTGATTCTCGTCTTTGACGAAGAGAGGGGAAATGCCTGAAACCGTATTGTTCGTCGACGACGAAAAAAATGTCCTCAACTCCCTGGATCGGCTTTTCGGGGACAGCGGCTTGAGGCTCCTTATGGCCTCCGATGCCCAGGAAGCCTTGTCCCACCTGAAAAATGAAGACGTTTCCGTGATGGTTACCGACAATCTCATGCCCGGGATGATGGGAATTGACCTCCTTGCCCAAACCAGATTCATTTCTCCGGAGACCGTCAAGGTGCTCATGACGGCCCACGCGAATCTGAACACGGCCATCGAGGCGATCAACAGAGGGGAGATCTTTCGGTTTGTCATCAAGCCGTGGGAAAACGACGAATTCAAGGCCATCGTCGAGGACAGTCTCAATCGCTACCGGATCGTCCAATCCCTGCTCGAGGGGGACGAGGCCAAAATCCTTGCCCTGGGGCAGATGATCGAACTCAAGGACCCCTACACCAAGGGCCACTGCGACCGGGTTGCCAGATATGCGCTGGGTATCGCAGATGAACTCAAGCTCGATGAGCAGGTCAAGAGGGAGATCAAGCTCGGCAGCTGGCTCCACGACTGCGGCAAAGTTGGCGTCCCGGAAAAGATTCTCAACTTCAAAGGGGCGCTCTCCAACCGGGATTTCGATATCGTCAAGAACCATCCCTATTGGGGGGCCGAGGTGGCACGGCAGGCCCGTCTTTCCAAAGAAGTGGTAAATGTGACCCTGCATCATCACGAGCGGTTCGACGGCAAAGGGTATCCTTTCGGTCTGAAGGGAGAGGAGATCCCCCTGGAGGCCCGAATGGTGGCGGTTGCCGACGTTTATGACGCCTTGACGACGGACAGACCCTATCGAAATAGGATTCCGGCCGAGAGGGCAGCAGAAATCATAGCAGAAGGCAAAAACAAGGCCTTTGACCCTGAAATAGCCGAGGTATTTTTGGACCTTTTAAAAAGAAAAGGTGCCGCCTGACAGGCGATTGACCCTGGGAAAGACCAATGAGCGATTCGACCATTCACGTACTGTTTGTCGACGACGAAAAAAGCATATTGAATGCCCTTCAGCGCCTTTTGATGGAGGAAGACTATGAAGTGATTACAGCCAATTCGGGAGAGGAAGGGCTGGAAATCCTTCGAGAGGAAGAAAGGATCGGCCTGATCGTGTCTGATCAGAGAATGCCCGGCTTGAGCGGAGCTCAATTCCTGGAGCAGGCAAAGGAAATGGCACCGGAGGCCTTGCGCATCATGCTCACCGGATATGCCGACATCAACGCGACCATAGATGCGATCAATAAAGGGGGCGCCTGCCGCTACATCAGCAAACCGTGGGACGACCAGTAACTGGTTCAAACTATAAGGGACGCTGTGAAGCAATATGCCCTTGTTCAGGAGAATAAGCGTCTTACCGCGATCGTCAACCAGCAGAATGAAGAACTCAAGGAGTGGAACGCCAAGCTCAAATCGAGGGTCTTGCAGCAGACGGCCAAGATTAGAGAGAAAAACGAAGACCTGGGCACCAAAAACGAGCGTCTGAAAAGAAATTACCGGGATACCATTGGGGCGTTTTCGGGCCTGATCGAAATGCGTGCTGAAGAGATGCGCAACCACTCCCGGAACGTGGCCCATCTGGCCCGGGGGATTGCGGGGGAAATGGGGTTGCCCGCCGAAGAGAAGGAAAACATCTATGTCGCATCCCTGCTCCATGATATCGGGAAAATAGGCATCCCGGACGAACTTCTGGGCAAATCCAGGAGCCAGATGAATGAAGCTGAGATGGGAGAATATCGGCTGCATGCGGTGCGGGGGCAGACGGCAATTGACGCCATTGAGGATTTGCGGCCTGCGGGAGTCCTCATTCGCCATCATCATGAACGTTACGATGGCGCGGGCTTTCCAGACCAACTGCGGGGAGAGGAGATCCCCCTGGGGGCCAGAGTTGTCGCCCTGGCCGACTTTGTAGACAGGCAAGTAAAGCTGGAAAAGGATTCTGCGGTTGGAAGCACCCTCATAAAAGCGAAGGGGCACCTTGGCAGCAGGTTTGATCCGGAACTGTTCCCATATCTTGGAAAGCCGATCCGAGAACTCTTCGGAACATCTCACGCTGAGGGGAACCAAGTGGAAAAGATGCTGACCCCCAGCGATCTGCGGGCTGGAATGACCCTTGGGCGTGACCTATACAGCGGTACCGGCCTGCTCCTGCTAGGCAAGGGAGCCTTCCTTGACAGAAAGGCCATTGAGTCCATCCGCCGTTACCATCAGCTTGATCCGTTTAAGGGCGGTATCGCGGTACTGGTTAAGGGGTAAGGCATTTATCGAGTATGATGAAGCCCAGAAAAAAATGGTCCTCAAGCTGGTCTATTACGGACCGGCCCTTTCGGGGAAGACCACCAATCTTCTTCAGCTCCACTACATTCTGGAGCAGAAGGGGAGAGGTGATCTCATGGTGCTGGACACCAAGGACGACCGGACCATCTTTTTCGACCTACTGCCCTTTTTTCTGGTGGCGCCCAGCGGCCTGAAAATCAAGGTCAAGGTCTATACGGTGCCCGGCCAGGTCAAGCACGATGCGACCCGCAAGGCGGTGTTGCAAAGAGCGGACGGGGTTGCCTTTATCGCAGATTCTCGAGCCTGCGAAACGATGAATAATTCTAACAGCTTTGAGAATCTGGAGAAGAATCTCGCCTTTGTCGGCCTGTACATCGAGAAGATCCCCCTCATTATCCAATACAACAAGAGGGACCTTCCCGACATCGTACCGGAAGCAGATATTAGGCGGGTCTGGGATGCGACCGGGATCCCCGTTTTTCTGGGCTCAGCCATTAAGGGGAGTGGCGTCATTGAAGCCTTTTGTCGGTTGGCTGAATTGACCTATGGTCACATTGACGCCCGGTGGGGACTGGAAAAAAATCACGGCCTGGACCGGGCAACCTTCCTGCGTCAGCTTGTCCGACCCGAAAGCCGGAGTTGTGGTTGACCGAGCGGGGTATTCCGAATAACGAGGCAGCCATGAAGCAAGGTGAAACACTCGAGTTTGTTGTCGGGGCGGAGAAGCGCCTCATCGATGTCATCAGTGAGGCCGAGGTGATGCCGCTGCTCCAAAGCGCGGTAAACGCCGGCATTGGAAGGGCCACGATCGTGGACGCGGCCGATGTTCCCCTGTGGTCTTGCGGCAGAGATCAAAATGATGTCTGCTCGCCGTTTCCCGCAACCGGGCCCGATACGGAATCCTGTCCGATTTTTCTTGAAGGCGAACCGGTGGGAAATATCAGCTTTGTCGGCGGTGTTTCCGATGCCGCGGCTCTGCAGGTGGTGGCCAGGGTGGTGGGCGGTGCCATCAACAGCATGGTGAGCGCCAACTTGAAACGGATGCTCACCACCGAGATCCACACCCAGGTGGTGAACCAGTCCTATGAGGAACTGGTGGCAATCAACCGGCGGCTCACCCTATCCTAGAAAAAGTACCGGGATCTTGCGGCAACCCTGGAAGGAAGGGTACAGGAGCGGACCGAAGAGCTAAAACAGGCCTACACTCGGATGATACAGCAGGAAAAGATGGCTTCCATCGGACAGTTGGCAGCCTGCGTGGCCCACGAAATCAATAACCCGTTGGGCTTTGTTCTGAGCAATCTTCACACCCTGAACAAGTATGTTGGCAGATTTCTTGAAATGCTCGAGTTTTATGCCGGTGCAAACTCGAAGGCCCCAGGGGGGCTGCAGCAAACAGCACGGCAGAAATGGCGGGAGCTGAAACTCGACTTTATCACCGGCGATGTCGTGGAATTGTTCCAGCAGAGTATTGGCGGCGCCGAACGGGTCAAGAAAATCGTTTCCGATCTGCGGTGCTTTTCCCACGTCGATGACCTCGGGGAAGGATTGGTGGATGTCAATTGCGAGATCGAACGCACCCTCAGCGTTCTGTCCTCGGAAACTCCCGAAGGGACGCGTATCGGCAAATCCTTTTGCGAGCTGCCGGAAGTCCCCGGGGATGCGGCCCTGCTCTGCCAGGCTTTTATGAACATCATCCGTAATGCGTTTCAGGCGCGACCGGACGGCCTGAAACTAACAATCCGCACCGAACGCCAGGGTGACTGGGTAAGGGTTGAGTTTGCGGACAATGGTCCCGTAATCGAAGATGGCATCAAGCATCGGATCTTTGAGCCTTTTTTCACTACCAGGGAGGTCGGTCGGGGAATGGGGCTGGGGCTCTCGGTGGCCTATGACATTATTGCCTCCTGCGACGGCACCATTGAAGCAGAAAGCCCTTCGGAGGGGGGGGCAACCTTTGTAATACAGTTGCGCACCAAGGGGAGGGAGGATGAGTAAATTTGCCAGCCTGTTCCGGTCTGCGGTCGGCGACCAAGCTAAAACGGAAACTTCGCCAGAGGCACCGCAAGCATCAGATGAGGGAGATTCGTCGGTTCCTCAAAACGGTTTCACGCTTCTGTTTGTCGATGACGAGGCCGGGGTCCTGAAGGCGCTGAAACGGATTTTCCTGGACGAAAACTACCAGATCCTGACCGCCACGAACGGCGACGAGGCCCTGCAGATCCTCGAGCGCCAAAGGGTGCACCTGCTTGTCTCCGACCATCGAATGCCCTGCATGACCGGGGCCCAACTCCTCAAGGAGGTAAAGGAACGCTGGCCGGCTACCATTCGCATCATGCTCACCGGTTATGCCGATGTCCAGTCCATTATGGGGGCGGTCAACGAGGGGGCGGTATACAAATTCATCACCAAACCGTGGCATGACGAAGACCTGAGGCTGACCGTCAGTCTTGGCCTGCAACAGTACGTACTCATCGAGGAGAACAAAAAGCTAAAGGAAGTCACAAGGAAACAGCAGGCTAAGATCAAAAACTTTTCGACCCTGGTAGGAGAAAACAGAGCGGTTTTGGGGAGCATCCTCGCCAAAACCGGCGTGGTGACCAAAGGAGATTACCATCGGGCCCTGAGGGAACGCCAGGAAAGGGAGTTTGTCATCGACACTCTGGTCC
This sequence comes from Desulfuromonas sp., assembly GCF_002868845.1. Lineage (NCBI taxonomy): Bacteria > Pseudomonadati > Thermodesulfobacteriota > Desulfuromonadia > Desulfuromonadales > Desulfuromonadaceae > Desulfuromonas > Desulfuromonas sp. The sequence continues at coordinate 34,535 of NZ_PKUB01000028.1, read as the reverse complement.
GGCTTGGCCTCGCCAGTGAATCGAAAATCGTCCGGGCCCTGCAAGACCAACTCCATTTGGAATTTGTCGATCTCATGGAGGTGGGCCTTAACCCGGAGATTGTAAGGTTTTTGCCAAGGAATCTCTGCGAGAAGAGCCGGCTGATACCGATCAAGCTCGAGGGGCGCCATATGACGCTGGCGATGGCCGATCCTTCCGACCTTTACAAGTGCGACAACATTTCGCTCATGACGGGCTTCAGGGTAAACGCCGTCATTGCTCGTAGCTCAGATATTTTGGAACAACTTAACCTCGTCTATGGCGATGACCAACTGGATAACGGCATAGATTTCGACGAAATCTCCGAAGTTGATCCAATAGACGAGGTTGACATTGTCATCGAAGAGGATGAAGCCGATGTCAATATCCAGGAATTGATCCAATCGTCGGAAGTGCCGCCGATCATCAGAATCGTCAATGCCATCATTTCCGAAGCGGTACGGTACCGGGCCAGTGATATCCATATCGAACCGAAAACCAAATATACGGTGGTGCGGTTTCGTATCGACGGCCTGCTGCAGGACAAGATCAAAATCCCGGCTGATCTCCATCCCGCAGCCATTTCCAGAATCAAAATCTTGGCAAAACAGGATATCTCCGAGCGGAGAAAGCCGCAGGACGGCCGGATAACCGTCAAGTCTGGTACCCGCCTGGTCGACCTGCGGGTCTCCACCATGCCGTCCATCAGCGGTGAAAAGGTGGTGTTGCGCATTCTGGATAAAAGTGCGGCCATCAAAAAACTGGATGAACTCGGTCTGCTTGAGGAGGACCTGAAGAAGATCTACAGCGTAATCAAGAAACCCCAGGGCATGTTCATAGCCACTGGCCCCACCGGCAGCGGCAAGACCACCATGCTCTATTCGATTCTCGGAGAAATGCTCCACCGATCGAAGAACTTCGAAACGATCGAAGACCCTGTGGAGTATTTTCTGGAGGATGCCAACCAGGTTCATGTGAAGGAGAAGATCGGACTCTCCTTTGCCTCCGTGCTTAGGGCAACCTTGCGCCAGGACCCCGATGTCATCCTGGTAGGCGAGGTTCGGGACCAGGATACGGCGGATGTGGCTTTTAAGGCCGCTTTGACTGGTCACATGGTGCTGACCTCTCTGCACACCAACAGTTCGATTGCCTCCATCACCCGCCTGATCGATATCGGAATGAAGCCCTATCTGATTGCTTCCGCCTTGGAGGGGATTATTGCCCAAAGACTGGTTCGAAGACTCTGCGAAGGTTGCAAAGTTGTCGATATGCCCAGCCCCGATCACTTGGAACTGCTGAGAATTCCAGCGGAAGGTCTCGGAGAGGTTTTTCGTCCTCTCGGCTGCCACCGCTGCAACCATACCGGTTACCAGGGTCGCACCGGGATATACGAACTCTTCGTTATGAATGAGGATTTCAGGCACTTGATTTGCGAGAACTACCGGGAATCAGAACTGCTCGACATGGCCCGTGCTCACGGGATGAAAACCCTTGTTCAGGACGGTCTGGAAAAAGTCAAACAGGGAATGACCTCCCTTGAAGAGCTCCTCAGGGTCATTGGCCCCCAGATCAGACATGAGCGTGTTTGCGAACATTGCCACAGAACCATTGATGCCAAGTTTCTCTTCTGCCCCTATTGCGGGGTTTTTAAACAGAATCTTTGCAGCAACTGTAAGGTGCCCATGGAGGATGACTGTAACATTTGTGCGTTTTGTGGGCATAAGAGGAATTTGGGCCTGGCACCGATCGGGAAAGTGAGGGAATCATGAACAATGCCATATTGATCGTGGATGACGAGGAGCAGGTAATCAAGGCGTTGCAGAGAACGCTCATGGATGAAGATTATGAGATTTGCTCGGCCCGAAGCGGAAAAGAGGCATTGAACCTGCTTCAAAGCCGTAATTTTAAGGTCGTCATTTCTGATGAACGGATGCCGGGAATGCAAGGTTCTGAACTATTGTCTATTGTGAGCCTCCGGTACCCTGAAGCCGCCCGAATCATTCTTACCGGCCATGCCAGCATTGATGCGGCCATGAAGGCTGTGAACGAAGGGCAGATTTATCGGTTTTTGGTCAAACCCTGGAACGAAATGGAATTAAGGCTTGCCATCCGGGCGGCCATTGAGAAATATGACTTGGAAACCAGGAACAGAAAATTACTGGCTTTGGTCCGAAATCAGGCGCTTAAATTAGAAATGCTGGAAAAAAAGCATCCCGGCATTGCTCATCTGGAAAAAAGTGAAGATGGCAGGTTGATTGTGTCAGAAATGTCGGAAGATGAGGCCGCAAGTATTATGGCAGAGTGCCAAGTTGGCGACTTGACCACTTAAAATCCGGTTGTCAAGCTTGCCATGCTGCTGGCGTAACGCTCACAGCGACCCAGTTGTGTGCCCCTCCCCCACCGTGAGTGAAAGATACCCCCCTCGCTCAGCCCTCCTCCACTTCGAACCCCTCGCTGAGAATGACGAGGTATCCGTCGGGATCGTGGATCCAGACCTCCCGGCGGTCGTGCTCCTCGTCCTCCAGTTCGTAGAGGGTGTGGAGCTGATTGTGCTGGATATTCTTCAGGACCGGGTCCAGCGTTTTGACGCCGAACTCGACGGTCATTCCGATGCCCAGGGGATGCCGGTCCAGGTTCTGGAAAACGGAGGGGTGCAGGGCCTCGAGGGTTTCCATCTGGCGAAACAGGACCACGGCGTCGCCGTGGTAGAGAAGAAGGACGGGAGGGTGCCCAGGTGCCGGCATGAAGCGTTCCAGGTCAAGTTGCAATACCCCGCCGTAGAAGGATGCGGTCGTTTCAAGGTCGCTGACTGCGAGGGTCAAGGTCACGCTCATGGAGGGTGCTCCTTTTTGCGATTGTCCGATGTCGCCCCGCCGCCGGGCTGGCGCCGTTGACTCCCTCTGGGGGGCTGTGCTTTAATGGCACCGACTATTATGAAACGCTGGAACGCATGATCAGGACGACGACCGCCTATCTGGCCCTGGGCTCCAACCTGGGGGAGCGCCGAGAATCCCTGCGCGGGGCCAGGACCGCCCTGGCGGGCCATCCGGAGCTGCACGTCGCGGCCTGGTCAAATCTCTACGAAACCGCCCCGGTGGGCGGTCCCGAAGGGCAGGGTCCCTATCTCAACGCAGTCCTCGCGGTGGAGACTTCCCTGACCCCCGGGGCGCTGCTGACGTTCTGCCTGGAGGTGGAGAAGAGCTTCGGGCGCCAGCGTCGCCAGCCCTGGGGGCCCCGGACCCTTGACATCGACCTGCTTCTGTACGGCGGCGAAACCCGTTGCGAGCCGCACCTGATACTTCCCCACCCGCGTCTGCATCTGCGGAGGTTCGTCCTGGCGCCTTTGTGCGACCTAGCTCCCGAGGTGGTCCATCCGTTGCTGGGCGAAACGGTCCGCGACCTGCTGACCCAACTTCCGGCCGGCGAAGAGGTGAGACGCCTTGCCGATCAATGGTGATCCATTATCCGATTGCTGCTGCTGGCCCTCCTTTTTTTCCTCGGGTATTCGCTGGTTCAGGCCGTCATCCGCTCTCTGCCCCGGCGGGGGGGAGGGCCGTCCCGGGACAAGAGCCCCCAGGGCGAGGACATGGTCCAGGATCCCCACTGTGGCACTTATGTTCCCCGTGGCGATTCCCTGACCAAGACGGTCCGCGGCAAGGTCTTCCACTTCTGCTCCGAGGAGTGCCGCGACGCTTTTTCCGGCCGCAGGTAACCCGGGGCGCGATCGTTTATACGCTTTGTCGGTCCGGCAAAAGCAGACCTACAAATTCACTTAACAGTCTACCCGAATTTCCAGCAAAGAAAGGAGCTTTCCCATGAAATTCTTCATCGATACCGCCGAGGTGAGCGAGATCCGCGCCGCCAGCGATCTGGGCCTGGTCGACGGGGTCACCACCAACCCCTCCCTCGTTGCCAAGAGCGGGCGGGATTTCCGGGAGGTCCTCGAGGAGATCACCGCCCTCGTGGACGGACCCATTTCGGCCGAAGTCATCGCCCTGGACGCCGAAGGGATGGTTCGGGAGGGGCAGGAGTTGGCCAAGATCAATCCCAAGAACATCGTCATAAAGGTCCCCATGACCAATGAGGGGCTCAAGGCCACCCATATCTTCGCGGCCGAGGGGATCAAGACCAATGTGACCCTGGTCTTCTCACCCCTTCAGGCCCTGCTCGCAGCCAAGGCCGGTGCCAGCTACGTCTCCCCCTTTGTGGGGCGGCTCGACGACGTGGGGCACGACGGCATGGAGGGGGTCGATGAAATCCGCACCATTTTCGACAACTACGGCTACGGTACCGAAATCATCGTCGCCTCGGTGCGCAGCCCTCTGCACGTGCTGCGTTCCGCCCTCATCGGTGCCGATATCTGCACCATTCCCTACTCGGTGATGATGCAGCTGGAGAAGCACCCTCTGACCGACATCGGCATCGAGAAGTTCCTGGCCGACTGGAAAAAGACCCAGGACTGACCGAATCGCATAACTGAGGCACGACTGTGGCCCGCCCGCTCCCTTTTGTTACAATGTGTGTGACCGAAGGGCGGGCGGGTCTTTTTTTTGTGCGTGACGGCCGCCGCCGGGATTTCGAACAACGCCCCTGTTTTTACTGAAAGTAAAAAATATTGGTCAGGCCAATTGACAAATGGCGATCGAAAGACTATTTTTCGATCTTTGGATGTCTCTATGTGCCTGAATTTCTGTGGCTCTCGCGGGCCTGTCTTTGACGAGAGGACCATGGGGCAATACTTTGGGTAAAATTGGCCCTGCATGGCGGACCCTGGGCCGGGTTTTTCCCGGCGGATTCGGCAAGAGACGGACAACCCCTTGAAAACCCGCGGCCGTGAATCCGGGTGGGGTTTGGTCCCGGGTTTGCTCTTCGAGTTTGTCCCGGCCGCCAAGCCGGCCGGGGCATGGCGCCATCCATGAACCCTTTGCGAGGGACGAGGAGATCATGAACATTCACGAGTATCAGGCCAAGGAAATCCTGGGTTCCTACGACATCTCCGTTCCTCGGGGACGGATGACTCTGACGGCCGACCAGGTGGAGCGTTCGGCCAAGATGATGGGCGGCCGCTGCGTGGTCAAGGCGCAGATCTACGCCGGCGGCCGGGGCAAGGCCGGCGGGGTGCAACTCGTCCACCACCCCGAGCAGGCCCATGAGGTGGCCAAGGAGCTCTTCGGCAAGCGCATGGTGACTCCGCAGACCGGCCCCGAGGGGCTCAAGGTGCGTCGCATCCTGGTGGAGGAGCCGGTGGAGATCGCCCGGGAGTTCTACCTCTCGGTCACCCTCGACCGTAACTCCTCCCGCTTCTGCGTCATCGCCTCGGCCGAGGGGGGGGTGGACATCGAGGAGGTCGCCGCCAAGTCTCCCGAGAAGATCCAGGTGCTGACGATCGATCCCTTCACGGGGCTGCGCCCCTATCAGGCGCGCAGGGTCGCCCTCGGGCTCGGGCTCAAGGGGGATCTCGCCGAGGACTGCGTGCAGCTCATTCTCAACCTCTATCGCTGCGCCCTGGAGAAGGACTGCTCCCTGGTGGAGATCAACCCTCTGGTCGTCACCAAGGCGGGGTGGCTCCTGGCCCTGGACGCCAAGATCAACTTCGACGACAACGCCATCTTCCGCCACTGGGAGTACCACGATCTGATGGACTACTCCCAAATGGATCCCCTGGAGATCAGCGCCGGCAAGTTCGACCTGGCCTACATCAAGCTCGAGGGGAACATCGGCTGCATGGTCAACGGCGCGGGGCTCGCCATGGCGACCCTCGATGTCCTCAAGGAGAAGGGGGGCTACCCGGCCAACTTCCTCGACGTCGGCGGCGGGGCCACCCGGGAGAAGGTCAGCGAAGCCTTCAAGATCATCCTCCAGGACCGCGACGTGCGGGGCGTCTTCGTCAACATCTTCGGCGGCATCATGCGCTGCGACGTCATCGCCCAGGGGATCATCGAGGCCGCCTCCGAGGTGCACTGCACCCTCCCCATCGTGGTGCGAATGGACGGCTCCCAGGTGGAGGAGGGCAAGCGGCTGCTCCTGGAGTCGGGGCTCAACGTCAAGACCGCCGACGACCTGGGCGGCGGGGCCGAGACCATCATGGCGATGCTCGCCGGGAACCTCTAACGGCAAACTGCCAGTTGCGGGAGTGAAAATATGTCGATTCTGATCAACAGGGAGTCCAAGATCGTCGTTCAGGGGATGACCGGCAAGACCGGTCTCTTTCACACCAGGCTCTGCCGGGAGTACGGCAGTCAAATCGTCGCCGGGGTCACCCCCGGCCGGGGCGGGGTCCACATCGAGGGGATCCCCGTCTTCGATACCATGGAGGAGGCGGTGAAGCACACCGGGGCCAACGTTTCGATGATTTTCGTGCCGCCGCCGGCCGCCGCCGACGCCATCCTCGAGGCCATCGATTCCCGTATCGAACTGGCGGTGTGCATCACCGAGGGGATTCCGGTGAAGGACATGGTGGTCGTCAAGCGGGTGCTCAACACCAGCAAGACCCGCCTGATCGGGCCCAACTGTCCGGGCCTGATCACTCCCGAGGAGTGCAAGGTGGGGATCATGCCGGGTTACATCCATAAAAAGGGGAAGATCGGGGTCGTCTCCCGCAGCGGCACCCTCACCTACGAGGCGGTCAAGCAGCTCTCCGACGCGGGCCTGGGGCAGTCGAGCTGCGTCGGCATCGGCGGCGACCCCATCATCGGCATGAAGTTCATCGACATCCTTGAACTTTTCAATGCCGACCCGGAAACCGAAGGGGTCTTCATGATCGGGGAGATCGGCGGGGCCGCCGAGGAGGACGCCGCGGCCTGGATTCGGAAAAACATGAAAAAGCCGGTCGCCGCTTTTATCGCCGGCGTCACCGCTCCTCCCGGAAAGCGCATGGGGCACGCCGGGGCGATCATCGCCGGGGGCAAAGGGATGGCCGCCGACAAGATCGCCGCCCTGGAGGCGGCGGGGGTGACGGTCTCCCGGAGTCCCACCCGCATGGGGGAGGCGATGCTCGAGGCGCTGGGGAAGGCGTAGCGGGGCAGGTTTTTTGGGAAAGGATCGAGGCGGGCCCGGGTTAGCACCGGGCCCGCCTTTTGTTTTGGGGGGTGACCCGGCGGTTGCATCGTGACCCAAGGGGCTCTGCCCGAAGGACAGGGGATGGGATCGTTACCAAGCCTCGCCCTCTTCGGGCGGGGCCGGCTTCCGGAAGGCGGCCGCCGCCTTGGCGACCAGCCAGGCGATGGCCGCGATGCCGATGAGGAGGCTGCCGAAAAAGAGAACCATCGGCCCGTAGGCGGTGACGCTTTGGAGCTGGTCGAGGGTGAAGTGCTCCCGCAGGTAGGCACTGCGCACGAAGGCGCGCAGCAGGGTCATGACCGCCACCAGGGGGAGGGCCGTCCAGGCGGCCAGGGCGAGCCTGGATCGCAGGGCGGCGACGAGGGTCCCCGCGATCAGGAGGAGGGCGCAGGCGAAGAGGGCCGTCGCGAGGAGGTTCCCTCCCATGAAGGTGAGCATGACCGGGCGGGGCAGGGCGAGGAGGAACCAGGCTCCGAGGGGGACCTGGGCCACCGTCAGCAGGGCGAAGGTGCGCATCCCGACCCTGCGGGCCAGTTCACCCGCGCCGGGGTCCGCCTTCTCCCTGAACGCTCCGAAGAGAGCGACGAAGAGCCCCCCCACAGCGAGGGCGCCGGTGACCATGTGGAGGTAGCGGGGCCAGAGGGCGGGGTCGGAGAGGTTGAGCAGGGTGCCGTAGGGGTTGTCGAAGTAGGCGCTCCAGCGGCCCGGGGCGAGCATGAGGGTCATGTTGTTGCTGAAGACGAAGGCAATGGCCAGCAGCAGCGCCAGGCTGCCCGCCAGGACGGGGGGGCCGAGGCGCCCGAGGGCGGCGAAGCGGAAGTCGTAGAGGTATGCCCCGTAGTAGGCGGCGATCAGGCAGGGGACGATCGACAGCCAGAAGACCCCCATGAGGATGGAGCTGGGGTAGATGAAGTGGCCGTAGAGGACCTGGACGAAGAGGAAGGGGGCCACGCCGAAGTTGACGGTGAAGGCGATGAGCAGCGGCAGTACCCGGGCCAGATCGAAGGAGAGGCGCCGCCCCGTCTCCCCTTTTCCCCGCACCAGGAGGGCCCCCGCCGCCGCCCCGAGGGCGGCGTTCATCAAGAGGAGGTGGAGGGGGAAGGTCAGCAGAAGAAGGGACTGGAAGACCCCCCAGTGCGCGGGGAGGGTGTCGGGTGTCGGGATGAGGGGGCTCATCGGGCGCCTCCTTTCAGGGACTCGGCGAGAAAGCGGGCCAGGGCGTCCTTCTCGGCGGCGGTGGCCGAAAGGGGGGGCATGGCGGGGTTGAGGCGCTCCAAGCCGTCGAGGGCGGCGCGGATCTTCGCCTCGTCCCACCCGGCGATCTTGGGGAGGAGCTGGTTGTAGTCGCCTTCGAGGGTGTGGCAGAGGGCGCAGTGCTCTTCGAAGACGTCCTCGCCCGGGTCGTGCCCGGCCACCGGGACGCTCCCCTGTAAAGAGGCGATGTAGGCGGCGAGGAGATCCTTCTCCTCTTCCGTCCCGTAGAAATCGGGCATGGCAGGGTTGAGGGCGCTCAGGTTGCCGATCCCTTCGCGGACCTTTTCCCGGCTCCATCCGGAGGTGCGGGCCTCTACCAGTTCCAGGGGGTGGCAGAAGAGGCAGTTCTCCTCGAAGATCGTTCTCCCCTCATCCGCCCCGGCGACGGCCGGAGGCTCCTCGGGGGGGAGGGGCTTGCCGTGCAGCCCCGCCGTCAGGTAGGCCGTCAGGGCCCGGGCCTCCGCGTCGGTCCCCGCGAAGGGGGGCATGAAGTAGCGGCGCTCGTGGAGGGAGGAGATATACGTCTTCAGGGCAGCGAAGGGCATGGTGGCCGTGCGGGGGAGGATGTCGTTGTTCGGTCCGCCGACGCTGTGGCAGGCGAAGCACTGTACGCGGAAGAGGGCGGCTCCGGCCTCCACCAGGCTCTCCTCGTGGAGCTCCCGCATCCCCCCCCATCGGGCCGTCGGGAGGCATCCCTCCGCGCAGAGGGCGGTCACGTCCTTCTCCAGAAGGCCGTTGGAATACATGACCTCGTTGATGACGTAGGGGCGGCGGGCGGCCTCCCGGGTCCACTCGAAGGAGCCCATGAAGAGGAAGGCGCACCCCAGCACGACGAAGGAGAGGAGCTTGTTGTGAGCCGCCGGGCGGGCCAGGGTGAGGAGCAGGGAGAGGACGAGCAGGGCGATGACGGCCCACAATCCCCATTCGAGGGTCCGCTGGATGGTCGGAGACCCTCCGGCGACGAGGGCGCGGGCCGGCCCGGGGAGGACCGAGAGGTACCAGAATCCTGCGGGGACGGCGGGGAGGAAGGCGAGGAGGACCCATTTCCCCGAGAAGCGGGTCATGGCCGCCTTGAGCTCCCGGTCCTTCAGAAAGGCGGTGGTGACGAAGGCGTAGACCCCGGCGAACATGAGGGCGATGCAGGTGCGGAAGACGAGGGAGGGCCAGAAGGAGGGGTTGAAGAATCCCGACCAGAAGGAGGCGTTCTGCAGCCAGCCGCCGGGGGTGAGCATGAAGCCGATAATGCCTGTGATGAGAAAGAGGCTCAGCCAGGCCGAGACGAAGTAGACCCACCCCACGGCCATGTGGGTGCGGGGGGCCATGCGGTCGAAGGTGTAGTAGTAGACGAGGACCGCGACGATCTCCACCAGGAAGAAGACCCACTCGGCGGCCCATCCGAAGACGAAGGTATGGATGAGGAGGCTCGTGGCGGCGGGCTGCACCAGGGAGATGACGAACCAGATCCCCACCCCTGTCATCCCGCCGGCCACCATCGTCACGAGCATGAAGAACTTGGCGTGGGACCGGGTGAAGTCGAGAATCCCCCGGTTCTGCTCCCGCAGCCCCTTGCGCTCGGCCATGACCAGGTAAAGGCCGCCGCCGACGGCGAAGTGGGAGATGAAGACATGGGTGACGGCGATCAGGGCGATGAGCGTCCCTCCGCCGATCCCCGGCAGGTACCAGACCGGATAGTTCATGCAGCCCTCCTTGGCCGATCGAAAGATTTAAAATCATAGAAGTTTTTTTTCTTTTTTGCAAGACGCCCGCGTGGCGGGGCAGAGATTCGCCCGGAACGTATTGCCCTGTTTCCGGGAGGGTTTATTGTGGCGGAGCGCCCCGGTCGGAGGTTGACTTCAGCGGGTTTGTGCCTTTATCATGAGGTTTTGCTGAAGACAAGGGCGTCCCGCGGGTTGCCCTCATCTGTCATTGAGCAGACGACGATTTGGAAATAGATATGGCGCTTCTGCGAATCCTGCATTATCCTGAACCGATTCTGGCCCGGGCTTCGGAGCCCGTCGCCGGTGTCGACGAGTCCTTGAAGACCCTGGCCGCCGACATGGCCGAGACGATGTACGCCGCCCCCGGAGTCGGCCTTGCGGCTCCGCAGGTCGGAGTCTCCAAGCGTCTGGTGGTGATCGACTGCTCGCCCAAGGACGAGGCGCCCCGGCTTATCGCCGCGGTCAACCCCGAGATTGTCGCGCGCGAGGGGGAGGACTTCGAGGAAGAGGGGTGCCTGTCGGTGCCCGGCTACTACGCCCGGGTTTCGCGCAGCGCGTGGGTGAAGGTCCGCTTTCTCGACCTGGACGGCGAGGAGCGGGAGATGGAGGCCGACGGCCTTCTGGCCGTCGCCTTTCAGCACGAGATCGACCATCTCGACGGCATTCTCTTCGTGGACCGCCTCTCTGCGCTGAAGAGGAACATGTTCCGGAAAAAATACAAGAAAATCATGGACCAACAACAGGAGCAGATGTGATCAAACCACAGGATATCCGTACCGTCTTCATGGGGACGCCCGATTTCGCCCTGTCCACCCTGGAGGGGCTGCTCGCGGCGGGGGTGAACCTCTGCGGCGTCTATACTCAGCCCGACCGCCCCAAGGGGCGGGGCAAGAAGCTCGCCCCGCCGCCGGTCAAGGAGCTGGCCCAGGAGCACGGCATCGCCGTCTTTCAGCCGCAGAAACTGCGCGACCCGGCCGTGGTGGAAGAGCTCAGGGCCCTTGCCCCGGACCTGATCGTCGTCGTGGCCTACGGCCAGATCCTGCCGAAAAGCGTGCTCGAGATTCCCAAGTACGGCTGTATCAACGTGCATGCCTCGCTGCTGCCGCGCTATCGCGGAGCGGCGCCGATCAACAAGGCGATCATCGAGGGCGAGAAGGAGACCGGGGTCACCACCATGTACATGGACGTGGGCCTCGATACCGGCGACATGCTGGTCAAGCGCTCCACCCCCATCGGCCCCGAGGAAACCGCCGGGCAGCTCCACGACCGCATCGCGGCGCTCGGCCGCGATGCCATGGAGGAGACCCTGACCCTCCTTTGCGCCGGCACCCTGAAGGGCGAGGCGCAGGACGACGCGCAAAGCACCTATGCCCCCATGCTCAAGAAAGAGGACGGCCGCATCGACTGGAGTCTCAGCGCGACGGCGGTGCACAACCTGGTGCGGGGCCTCGATCCCTGGCCCGGGGCCTACACGGGTCTCGAGGGCGAGGTGCTGAAGGTCGCCTCCACCCTTCCTGCCGAGGGCGCGGGCGATCCCGGCACAGTCCTGTCAGCCGGACCGGAAGGGGTGCGCATCGCCTGCGGCGAGGGAGCCCTGCTGGTGCGCGAATTGCAGCTGCCGGGCAAGGAACGCCTGGGCGCCGCCGACTTTTTGCGGGGCTGCCCCCTGCCTGCCGGAACCCGTCTGGAGTCCTGAGGTGCCCGCGGTCGAGCCTTCCCCGGAGGCCTACCACCCGCGCAAGCGGCTCTTTATCGGGCTGCTGGGTGTAGCCTGCGCCCTGGTCCTGGCAGTGGCTTTCCTTCTGTGGTGGGTTCCGAACGTCGGCCTGGGCACTATCCACCCGGCCCTGCCGGTCTTCTTCGGAGTGGTGCTGGCGGCCCTTTCCCTGTCCATCGTCGCAGGGCTTTCCCTGCTCATCCTCACCCTGCTGTCCGGCCGGGACCTGCTCTTCTCCGAGCGGCTGCGCAAAGTCGTCATCAAGTACCTCTTTCCCGCCATCATCGCCCTGGGCCGTCTGGCCGGGATCGACCGGGACACCCTGCAGCAGTCCTTCATCGCCCTTAACAACCAGCTGGTGCGGGCCAAGAAGTTGCGGGTTCCGCCCGCCAAGACCCTTATCCTCCTGCCCCACTGCATCCAGATGTTCGATTGTGCGATCAAGATCACCGGGGATGTCAAAAAGTGCCGGCGCTGCGGCAAGTGCGACATCAGCGGTCTGGCCGAACTCGCCGCCAGTCGCGGGATCGACATCGCCGTCGCCACCGGCGGGACCCTGGCGCGCAAGATTATCGTCGAGAAGCGCCCCCGGTTCATTCTCGCGGTGGCCTGCGAGAGGGATCTGACCTCCGGAATCCGCGACGCCTACCCCCTGCCGGTCATCGGGATTCTCAATCGACGTCCCGAGGGCCCTTGCGTCAACACCCACATCGTCCTGGCCGAGGTGGAGAGGACCCTGGACGAGTACGTGACCGCCTGAGGCTCTTGATTTTCCTCCTGCCAGTATTTATATTGATATTGTGAGCATTGAGGCCCTCCCGGCTGCCTGAGGGGGGCCGGTCTTTTCCATCGATTACTGCAAAAAGGTGAAAACGCTATGAATATCCTTAGAACGGCCGCCCTGATGACTTTCCTGACCCTGGTCCTGGTCTGGGCCGGCGGCGCCCTCGGCGGACAGGGAGGAGCCCTGATCGCCCTGATCATGGCGGGGGTCATGAACCTCGGTTCCTATTGGTTCTCCGACAAGATCGTCCTCAAAATGTACAAGGGTAAGGAGGTCCACGCCGGCCCCCTCTACGAGGTGGTCCAGGAGGTCTGCCAGCGGGGCGGCCTGCCGATGCCCAAGGTCTATACCCTGCCCCAGCCCACCCCCAACGCCTTCGCCACCGGGCGCAATCCCAAACATGCCGCGGTGGCCGCCACCGAAGGGATTCTCCAGATCCTCTCCCGCGAGGAGTTGACGGGGGTCATGGCCCACTAGATGAGCCATGTCAAGCACCGCGACATCCTTATCGGCTCCATCGCCGCAACCATCGCCGGGGCCATCTCCTACATGGCTCACATGGCCCAGTGGTCGATGCTCTTCGGCGGCAGCGACGACGAGGATAGCAACCCGATCGCCATGATCGCGATGATGATCCTCGCCCCGATCGCGGCGATGCTCGTGCAGATGGCCATCTCCCGCTCCCGGGAGTACGCGGCGGACAAGGGCGGGGCGAAACTCTCCGGCAATCCCCATTACCTGGCCAATGCCCTGCGCAAGCTCGAGAGCGCCAACCGGCAGATTCCCATGCCGAAGGTGAACGAGGCCACCGCCCATATGTTCATCGTCAACCCGCTCAAGGGCGGAGGCCTGCGGGCCCTCTTCTCCACCCACCCTCCGATGGAGGAGCGCATCCGCCGGCTGGAGAGCATGACCGTCGTCTGAGGCGACCCCTAACCATCGACCTTCCCCGAGGGGCGTGCTCGTCGCGCCCCTCTTTCTTTGGAGCCGATTTGAAAACAGCCAGTCCACGAAAAATCGCTTTCGATGTCCTCTCCAGGGTGGACGAGGGAGCCTTCTCCGACCTGACCCTCGACGGCGCCCTGACCCGGTCGGAGGGGATGGACGGCCGGGACCGTGCGCTGGCCACGGAACTGGTCTACGGGGTCCTGCGCCAGCGGGGACGGTTGGACTTCGCTCTGTCCCGGTTCTGCCGCAAGCCCCTCTCCAAGGTGGAGCCGCGCATCCTCTGCCTGTTGCGCCTCGGGGCCTACCAGATCCTCTGCCTGGAGCGCATTCCCGTCCGGGCGGCGGTCCACGAGACCGTGGAACTCGCCCGGAGAGAGGGGCTGGACCGGGCCACCGGGTTCATCAACGGCATCCTGCGCGCCCTCGACAGGGGAGCGGCAAGCATCCCCTGGCCCGACAGGGACCGTCAGTCCCAGGCTTATCTCGAGCATGTCCTCTCCCTTCCGTGGTGGCTGGCGCGCCGCTGGCTGAAGGAGTACGGCAAGGAGGAGGCCTTCGGTCTCGCCGAGGCCCTCTCCAGTCAGCCCCCTTTCACCCTGCGGGTGAACACCCTGAGGGTCACACGGGACGCGTACCTGGATGCCCTGCAGAAGGCCGGGCACCGCGGGGTGCCCTCGGAGTACGCCCCCGAGGGGGTCGTCCTCGAGGAGCGGGGGGACGGGCCACTGCCCGGTGCGGCAGAGGGCTGGTATCAGGTTCAGGACGAGGCGAGCATGCTCATCGCCCATCTGCTGCAGGCTGCGGAGGGGGAACGCCTTTTGGACGCCTGCGCCGCCCCGGGGGGGAAGACGACCCACCTGGCCGCCCTGGCGGACAACGGGGCGTCGATCCTGGCTCTAGACCTGTACCCGCGGCGGCTGCGCCTGGTGGAGGAAGGGGCCCGGAGGCTCGGCTGCGACGGGATCGAGACCCGCCCCTGGGACCTGATGGCTCCCCCCCCCTTTCTGGAGGCGGAGAGTTTCGACGGGGTGCTGGTCGACGCGCCCTGCAGCGGTCTGGGGGTGCTTCGGCGCAACCCGGAGACCCGCTGGACTCGCACCGAGTCCGACCTGGGGGAACTGGCCCGGGTCCAGGGGGCCATCCTGGCCAGCGTCGCCCCCCTGGTGCGGCCCGGCGGCCGCCTGCTCTATTCCCTCTGCACGCTCTCCCCGGAGGAGACCACGGGGGTGGTCGAACGTTTTCTCGCCGCCCGCCCGGACTTTGTGCGGGAGGACCTGCGCCCCGTCGCGCCCCCTTCCTGGGGAGAGCTCTTCGACGGGGAGGGCGCCCTGCGCACCTTGACCCATCGCCACGGGGGGATGGACGCTTTTTACGCGGTGCGATTCAGGAAAGGGTAGGGGCCGCCGAGGAAAACCTTTTGCCGGCATGATTATTTCCTCTGCGCTCTTCGGGACCCTGTGGTAAAAAGCCCTTTGCGACCCTTTTGATAGAGAATCTCTCCGGGAAATGTTTTTCCCTGCTGCTTTGACGCCCAGACCTTCTGACAATTAAGAAGAAAGAGAGTTCCGCCATGGTCAAGATCGCCCCTTCCATCCTGTCCGCCGACTTCGCCCGCCTGGGCGACGAAATCCGCGCCATCGAAGCCGGAGGCGCCGACTACGTTCACATCGACGTCATGGACGGCCATTTCGTGCCCAACATCACCATCGGCCCCCTCGTGGTGGAGGCCGCCCGCAAGGTGACGGCCCTGCCCCTCGACGTGCACCTGATGATCGAGAACCCCGACCTCTACATCCCCGAATTCGCCAGGGCCGGCGCCGACATCATCACCGTTCACCTCGAGGCTTCGGCCCACCTGCATCGCAGCGTGCAGCTCATCAAGAGCCTGGGCAAAAGGGCCGGCGTCTCCATCAATCCCGCCACCCCCGTCTCTTCCCTGGAGGTGATCCTCGAGGAGATCGACCTGGTGCTGGTCATGACCGTCAACCCGGGCTTCGGCGGGCAGAGCTTCATTCCTTCCTGCCTGCCCAAGATCGAGGCCCTGCGCCGGGAGATCGAGCGGCGCGGCCTGCCGGTGGAACTGGAGGTGGACGGCGGGGTGAAGACCGACAATATCGGCCTGATCGCGGGCGCCGGCGCCGATGTCTTTGTCGCCGGAAGCGCCGTTTTCGGAACCCCGGACTACGCCGCCACCATCGCCGCCCTGAAGGAGAACGCGGTCAGCGTGGCAGTCTGATGATCGACCCCGTCGAGGTGAGGGCCGCCCTGGCCCGCCACCCCAGCCGGATTCTCGACCTGGGGGCCCTGCGCCCCGCGGCCGTGCTGATGCCCCTGTTCGTCAAGGGCGGAGAGGGGTGGGTGCTCCTGACCCGCCGCACCGAGGACCTCCCCCACCACCGGGGCGAGATTGCCTTTCCCGGCGGCGCAAGTCATGACGAGGACGGCGACCTGGAGCAGACGGCCCTGCGCGAGACCGAAGAGGAGATGGGCATCCGGCCGGCGGACGTCACCCTGCTGGGCCGACTGGACGATATCGTTTCGGTTCACGACTACCGCGTCACCCCCTATGTCGGCACCATTCCCCACCCCTACCCCTTTCAGGTCAATTCCGCGGAGGTCGCCGAGGTCATCCAGGCGCCCCTCGCCGTTCTGAGCGATCCCGGCCGATGGCGCCGGGAGGACTGGCGCCACCGTGGCCGGTGCCACCCGGTCCACTTCTGCACCGTGGACGAGCACGAGGTCTGGGGGCTCACCGCGGCGATCCTGCTCCAGTTTCTCCAGCGACTTGGGCGCCTCCCGGTCTGATCGCTCCTCGGGGGCATCTTGCAATCGGCTCGTTTCGGGTTAGAATTGTTGGGATTTTCCGCCGAGGGGACCTCCCATAATGAATCCACTGCGCAACCTGGGCCTGCTGTCCAAGGTCATTCTCATCGTCACCGTCATCCTTCTCTCCCTGTTCGCCCTGGCGACCTATCTCAGCTACCGGCAGCAGAAGGCCTTCATCATCGGGGAGGCCAAGGAGAAGGCCCGCATCATCGCCTCCGAGGCCATCCAGACACGGGAGTACATCTCCGACGAGCTGGACTCCGGGGGGGTCCGGCTCTCCGCCGAGCGCTACGGCCTGATCCCGGTGGTCGCCTCCAACCGCATCGGCCAGCGGGTGGCCAAGGACGTGGGCTACCGCATCCGCCAGGTCTCCAACCGCTACCGCAACCCCATGAATGCCCCGGATGCCTTCGAGGCGGCCGAACTTAAGACGTTTAAGGATCAACCGGGCCAGCCGGAACGCTTTGCCATTACCGAGCTGGACGGCGAGCGGGTCTTCCGCTACCTGCAGCCCTTTCGGGCCGAAGAGAGCTGCCTGGAGTGTCACGGCGACCCCGCCCAGGCCCCCGCCTTCCTCAAGGAGTTGTTTCCCGAGCAGGCCGACCAGGCCTACAACTACCGGGTGGGGGAGGTTATCGGCGCCGCTTCGGTGACCATCCCCATGGACCAGCTCTCCCGCCAGGTCGTCGCCAACGTTCGCAACGTCGGCCTCTATACGGGGGGGATCTTCCTGGCCCTGGTCACCTGCCTGGGGCTGCTGACCCGGCTGGCGGTCACCGGTCCCCTGGGGCGGCTCGGAGGGGCCATCGGGGAGATCGTGCGCACCGGGCGGTTCGAGAGGAAGATTTCCAGCCGCAGCGGGGACGAGATCGGGATTCTCATCGACGGCTTCAACGAGATGATCGACCACCTGCGGGAGAAGACCGAGCACCTGGAGGAGTCGGAGAAGAGGTTCCGGACCCTCACCGAGACCGCCCGCGACGTGATCGTTTCCTTCCTGAGCAACGGGCAGATCATCCTTTTCAACCGCCAGGCCGAGCGGATGTTCGGCTACAGCAAGCGGGAGATCCTGGGGGTGCCGGTTACCCGTCTCGTCGACGAGGAGTGCGGCTCGCTCCGCGACGGGGGGGTCGAGAACTACCTTCGGGAGAACGCCGGCAGCCTCCTGCGCAAGGTCCACCGCCTGCCCGCCCGCCGCCGCGACGGCACCACCTTCTCCCTGGAGGTTTCCCTTTCGGTGGCGGAGTCGGACGGCCACCTCTTCTACACCGCCATCCTGCGCGAGCAGAGCTGACCCCGCCGTATCGCTTGTCCGGCGAAGGCGATGCCCGCCCAAGGCCCTTTCTTTTTGCCCGTTTTTGTGGCATAACGGCGGCGGATGTCCGCCCCGATCTCTTCTCTCTTCTCTCTATCCCCTCTGAGCCATGAACCCATCGACCCGACGCAGCAAGCTCTTTCTGGAACGCCTGGCCGCAGAGGTGTTGGTCGGCGACGGCGCCATGGGAACCCTCCTTTACAGCCGGGGCGTCCCCCTGGAGGCCAACTTCGAGCATCTCAACCTGGTCGGTCCCGAGCAGGTGCGGCGGGTGCACGAGGACTACCTTCGCGCGGGGGCCCAGGTGCTGGAGACCAACACTTTCGGCGCCTCGTCCCTGCGCCTTTCGACCATCGGCCTGGAGAAAAAGGTTCGTTCCATCAATCTTGCCGGCGCCCGCCTCGCCCGGTCGGTGGCCGGAAGCGACATCTTTGTCGCCGGTTCGGTGGGGCCCCTCATCCGGCCCCGGGGTCAGGATCGTGAACTGGCCCCCGCCGAGAAGGCGGAGGTGCTACGGGAGCAGATGGAGGCCCTCGCCGAAGGGGGGGTGGATCTGTTCGTGCTGGAAACCTTTCCCGGCCTGGAGGATCTGGAACTGGCCCTGGCCCTGGCCGTGGAGCTCGGCCTGCCCGCCGTGGCCCAGATGGCCTTTATGGAAGGGGGAGTCACCCGGGACGGTGTGTCCGCCGAGAAGGCGGCCCGCCGCCTTCAGGCCGCGGGGGCCTCGGCTCTCGGGGCCAACTGCGGCTCAGGGCCCCGGGAGTTGAAGGGGGTGCTCGCGCGCATGGCCGCGGTCTGCGACCTTCCGCTCTCGGCGTATCCCAATTCAGGCTTTCCCCAGTATCATGACGGGCGCTACATCTACCTGGCGACGCCGGAGTATTTCGCCGCGGCGGGAAAAGAGATGGCGGAGGTCGGGGCCGCCTTGGTGGGGGGGTGCTGCGGGACCACCCCCGAGCACATCCGGGCCCTTTCCCTGGCCCTGCGGGGAGTCAGGCCCGGGGGGCGGGTCGGCGCGGGACCGGCGGAGCCCGCCGAGCCTCGCCCCGGAGTCCCCTCCCCGGAGCCGGAGCGGACCTTTCTGAGCGACTGGGGCCGGCGCCCCGTGATCACCGTCGAGCTCGACCCTCCGCGGGGGATCGACTGCGCCAAGGTTCTCGCCGGGGCTCGCGCCCTGGCCGAGGCGGGGGTGGACGCCATCAGTCTGGCGGAGAACCCCCTGGCCCGCATCCGCCTGGGGAACATGGCCCTGGCCCGCCTTGTTCAGGACGAAACGGGGGTGGAGGCCATCGTCCATGTGACCTGCCGGGATCGCAACCTGCTCGGTCTCCATTCGGAGTTGATGGGGGCACACCTGATGGGGATTCGCAACGTGCTGGCGGTGACCGGCGATCCGGTCGCGGTGGGGGGCGAGTCCGGAGCCACCAGCGTCTTCGACCTCAATTCGATCGGCCTGTTGGAGCTCCTCTCCTCGCTGAACGGGGGACGCACCCTGTTCGGAACCGAACTCCGGGGACGGACCGGCTTCCTGACGGGGGCCGCCTTCAACCCCAACCTGCCGAGCATGGAGGGGCAGCTGCGGCGTCTGGAGAAGAAGGTGGCGGCCGGGGCCCGCTTCGTCCAAACCCAGCCGGTCTACTCGGTACAGGTTCTCGAGACCCTGCTGGAGAAGACCGCACCCCTCGGGGTGCCGGTCCTGGTCGGGATCCTGCCCCTGGTGAGCGAGCGCAATGCGGAGTTCCTCCACAACGAGGTGCCCGGTATCACGCTGCCCGAGGAGGTGCGCAGGCGCATGCGGGGGAAGCAGGGGGAAGAGGGGGTGCAGGAGGGGATTGCCATTGCCCGGGAGCTGATCGAGGCGGGCGGGGCAAGGGTCGGGGGGTACTATCTCATGCCCCCCTTCGGTCGGGTAGAGTTGGCCCTGGCGTTGATCGAGGTTATTCGCAGCAGCCGGCCCTGAGGCCGAGGAGCCGGTCCAGCTCGCCCTTTTCGTCCATCCAGAACAGTTCGGCGCAGCCCCCCAGAAGGGTGCCCTCCACGAAGATCTCGGGCACCGTCTCCTGTCCGGAGCGCTCTTGCATCTCCAGTTCTTTGGCCGGGTCTGCCGATACGTCGTAGAGAGAGTAATCGACTCCCTTGATCTGGAGCAGCTCCAGAGCCCGGGCGCAATAAGGGCAGTAGCTCTTGGTGTAGACTTCGATTTTTTTCATGCGCCATCCTGGGTTGCGAGGCCTTCGGAGGTGTGGCGGCAAGTGGGCGGGTGCGAGGCCCGGTTGTCTTGGGCGAAAAGACGGGCGGCGCGACCGGAGTCGGCTCCGGGCGGGACGCCCGGTGCCGGACGATCGACGGAAACCGAATTCCATACTAACCTGCAATAGGCAATTTGCAAGGGGGATGGCATGCAAAAAAAAGAGGGGTTCGTGCCGGTTTTGAAAAGAGGGCTTCTGGTTGTTTTTCTGGTAGCGGGGATGCTCGGGGGGTGCGGCATGGAGATGGTCCCCGCTCGGCAATTCTCCGAGGCCAGCGACGATTTCGCCCAGCGGTTGCGCTGGGGCGACTACCACGGCGCGGCCCAGCACGTGGACGAGGCCAACCGTTCGGATTTCCGGCAGCAGTTCGAGGCTCTGAAGGGGCTCCATGTCGTCGGGGTCGGAATGGAGTCGGTTGAGTTCCGGGATGACGGCGCCCGGGCCGTGGTCAGGGTCGCCATCGATTATTACCTGCTCCCCTCGATAACGGTTGAAACGTTCCACTGGCAACAGGAGTGGATTCGCGGGGAGGGGGAGGGCCGGTATTCCGGCCTCTGGCAAATAACAACGCCCTTTCCGCCCTTCCCATGAATCTCCGCCGGTGAGCCCGGAGACGTGAGAACTCCCCCCTGGCATGGGGAAAATCGCACGTCATTCCAAGTATTTTACCCCTGAGAATCAGGGGGTCGCGGGGAAGATTTCCCTTGATTTTGCAACGCTCTTTGTGTTATTAGCTTGCATACTGTATACAAAAATGGGGAGAGACAGCTGGGGAAAACGGGCCGTCTTTCCCTTTTTTCAGGGAGTTTTCCGCCCTCTGTCGCGAGGAGGGTGAGCCGGATAGGAGGTTAACTTGTCTCAGGTTGTGTTTTCCAGTTGGGGAAAAGAAATTGTCGACAATCGCCGAGGTGGCGACGGCGAGGTGGAGGTTGCCAAAAAGAAACTCCCCACGACCTATGACGGCGAACGTTCCTGGTCTGCCTTTATGGGTTGGGACGGGGTGATCGTCAACGACCCGAACGTCGACATCGTTGCCATGGCCGCCGAGTACGCCAAAAGGGTCCAGGAAGATTACTGCTGCGCCAAATGCACTCCGGGCAAGCGCGGAACCCGCGTTCTTCAGGACACCATGGCCCGCATTATCTCCGGCCAGGGCGAGGAGCGCGACCTGGATACCGTCGAAAGCGTCGCCGCTCTTTTGCAGAACTGCAAATGCACCCTCTGCCTGACCTCCGCCCGCCCGGTGCTCGACACCGTCAAGCACTACCGGGACGACTATCTGGCCTACATCCGCGGCGAGCGCCAGCCCAAGCAGGCCGACTACAAGGTGCAGCTCACCGCTCCCTGCCAGAGCAAATGCCCGGCTCATATCGACATTCCCGCCTACGTCGAGGAGATCAAGGACAACCGGCCCGGCGAGGCCCTGGCCACCATCCGCGAGAACATGCCTCTGCCTTCGGTCTGCGGACGGGTCTGCCCCCATCCCTGCGAGAGCGCCTGCCGCCGCAAGAACGTTGACGACTCGGTCAACATCATGGTTCTGAAGCGGACCGCGTCGGACTTCGAGTGGCAGCACAACCAGATTCCCCCGATGCAGCCCAAGCCCCGCAAGGACAAGACGGTTGCGATCGTCGGCGCCGGTCCGGCCGGCCTCGCCGCAGCCTATTATCTCGCCCTGGAGGGATTTCCCTGCACCATCTACGAGGCACTGCCCGAAGGGTACGGCGGCGGCATGATCGCCGTCGGCATTCCCGCCTACCGGATGCCGCGTCATATCCTGCAGCGCGACATCGACATCATCGCCGCCCTCGGGGTCGAAATCATCTACAACACCCGGGTTGGCAAGGACATCAGCCTGCCCGAGCTCAAGGAGAAGTATGACGCCGTCCTGCTCGCCCCGGGCGCTCATCGCTCCAAGCCGATGGGAGTCGAAGGCGAGGACAAGGGCTACAAGGGATTCCTTCCCGGCGGCATCGACTTCCTCCGCGAGGCCTACATGGGCCAGCCGACGGGCATGGGCAAGAAGGTCGTCGTGGTCGGCGGCGGCAACACCGCCATCGACTGCGTCCGGGTGGCTCTGCGCGAGGGGGCCGAGGAGTCGGTCCTGCTCTATCGCCGGACCCGCAAGGAGATGCCGGCCGATTCCTGGGAAGTCGACGGCGCCGACGAGGAGGGTGTCAAGTTTGAATTCCTTGTCCTTCCGAAGAAGATCGTCGTCGACGAGAACGAGCAGGTCACCGGCGTCGAGTGCGTGCGCATGGAACTCGGCGAGCCCGACGATTCGGGCCGTCGCCGTCCCCAGCCCGTCGAGGGGAGCGAGTTCGTCGTCGAGTGCGACACGGTCATCCCGGCCATCGGTCAGGACCCCGACCTCTCCTTCATCCCCGAGAAGATGGGGATCGACATTACCCGCTGGAACACCGTCGTCACAAAGTTCCTGCCGCTCAAGAACGCAGCCGGCCGGAATTTGAACGACGACATGGGCAACCCTCTCTCCCGGACCCTGATCACCGATTTGGAGGGGGTCTTCGCCTCCGGCGACGCCGAGATCGGCCCGCTGACCGTCGTCGCCTGCGTCGGCAACGGTCATCGTGCCGCCAAGGTGATCCAGCGTTGGCTCGAGGAGGGCAAAGCCTATCTGGACGACGATGACATCATGGAAGACCTTCTCTCTCATCTGGAGGTCTACGACAAGAACGAGCAGGTTCCCTGGCTCGATTCCGCCGCCCGGGAGAATCAGGCCGAGATCCACGGTGCGGAGCGGGCCAGCGAGGGGAACTACTCCGAGGTGGAGCTCGGCTTCAAGGACAGCCAGGCGGTCCGAGAGGCGGAGCGCTGCCTGCGCTGCTACCGCGTGGCCATGATGGCCGTGTAACTGAACAAAATACGTGAATAGGGGGCGGGGCCGGAACGGGCGGATGAGAGACCCGGGTCCCGGCATTTCGCCCTTACCCAGGCTTCGAGGTGAAAATATATGGTCAGCTTGACGATTGACGGTAAGACGATAGGGGTGCCCGAGGGAACGACGATCCTGGAGGCTGCCCGGGAGTTGGGCATCGCAATCCCGACCCTGTGCTGGCTTCAGAAGGTCTCCCCGACCGGCGCCTGCCGGATCTGCGCGGTGGAGATCGAGGGGGTCGATCGGCCGATGACCGCGTGCAACACGCCGGTCAAAGAGGGGATCGTCGTCACTACCCAGTCCGAGCAGCTCACCACAATCCGTAAGCAGATCGTGGAGCTTCTCCTGATCAACCATCCCCTCGACTGCCCGGTCTGCGATGCCGCCGGCGAGTGCGACCTGCAGAACATCTGCTACGACCTCGACGTGACCGCCCAGCCTTACCGGGCAGAGGACGTCAACGCCGGGGACATCAACGAGTGGCCCCTGATCCAGCAGGTCCCTTCCCGCTGCGTCATGTGCGAGAAGTGCGTCAAGGTCTGCCACGAAAGCGTGGGGTCGAGCTCCCTGTTCGTCAACGACAAAGGGGACCGGGCGTTCATCGACAAGAAACTGGATCTGTGCGAGTTCTGCGGCAGCTGCGTATCGGTCTGCCCGACCGGCACCATGATCTCCAAGACGTTCAAATTCAAGGCCCGTCCCTGGGAGCTGCGCAAGACCCCTTCGGTCTGTACCCTGTGCGCCAGCCAGTGCCAGATCGAGGTCAACGTCAAGAACAACCAGGTCTACCGCGTCACCTCCCCGGACGAGGGGACGGTCAACGAAGGCCAGCTCTGCGTCGGCGGTTTCTTTGGCTACGGCTTCGTCAACTCGGCCAAACGCCTTGTCCAGCCCCGGCTGAACGGGCTCGGTACCGGCTGGGACGAGGCCCTCGGCGCGGTCGCCGGGAAGATGACCGAGGTGCGCGACTCTTCGGGAGCAGGCGCATTGGCGGGCCTGGCCTCCGGCCGCCTGACCAACGAGGAGAACTACCTCTTCCAGAAGCTGTTCCGGGCCGCCATCGGCAGCAACAACATCGACTCCGAGGCCCGCTTCGGGGCCCTGCGCGCCCTCAAGACTCTCTCCAGAACGCTGGGCCTCAAGGGCGCCAGCAACCGCATGGACCGCATCGGCCGGGCCGGAGCGGTCCTCGTCTTCGGCTCCGACGTGACCGCCGAGGCTCCGGCGATCGACTGGCAGATCGAGAAGTCCTGCCGGAAGAACGACGGCAAACTGGTGGTCGCCAACATGCGCCGGGTCAAGCTGACCCGTCACGCCAATACCTTCCTCGGTTACCGGCCGGGCAGCGAGGTGCAGTTGGCCAACGCTCTGGGGCGGATCGTGCTCGAGAAGGGCCTGGCCGACGATGGTTACCTGAATCAATTCGTAGAGAACCTGGACGAGCTCAAGGCCCATCTCCTCGGCATCGACCTGGAGCGGGCCGTACAGGAGACCGGCCTTTCCCTGGAAATCCTCGAGGAGGCGGCCCTCTACCTTGGCGAAGCCGAGTCGGTGGCCGTTATCTTCGGCGGCGACGTGACCCGCAGCGAGGCGGCCGAGGACAAGGTGGCGGCCATCGCCAACCTCGCCCTTGTAACCGGGGCCCTGCACGGCGATGTCGGCGGTCTCTTCCCCGTAGACGAGAAGGGCAACACCCAGGGCCTCCTCGACATGGGGGTCTGCCCCGAGATGCTGCCGGGCCAGCAGGACTACGACCAGGCGCGGGGCGCTTTCGAAAGCGCCTGGAGGGAGAAGCTTCCCCAGGGCGGGCTCGACGCCATGGGAATCCTCGAGGGGATCGAGAAAGGGGAGATCAAGTTCCTCTACCTCGCGGCGACCAATCCCCTGGTCGCCTATCCCGAGAGCGCACGCTGGCGCAAGGCCCTGGAGCAGGTCGACTTCCTGGTGGTCCAGGATATTCTCGAGTCGGAACTCACTCGGTTGGCCGATGTGGTTCTGCCCGGAGTCTCCTTCGCCGAGAAGAGCGGTACCGTGACCTCCCTCGACCAGCGGGTCGGCGGTCTGGCCCGGGCCATGTCGCCGGTCGGCGAGGCCTGCGAGGACCTGGCCATCCTGGCCGGGATCTACAGCCGGGTCGCCCCCGGGGCCACGGGGCTCGACCTTGCCGCGCTCCAGGCCGAGATCAAGGAATCGACCGGTCTTTACAGCGATGTCTGTTCAGCCGGGGAGGGCGGTGTTAGGACCTGCCTCAAGGAGGCTTTCCGCCCCGCCGAGAAGAGCATGACCTATACCCCCGTGGAGGGAGGGGCCGGGACCGAGGGGCTCCAGCTGCTCAGCGGCAAGAGCCTCTACCATTTCGGGACGACCACCACCTATTCCGAGGGCTGCCTCGCGGTTGGGCCCTCCGGCTATATCGAGATGAACCCCGAAGATGCCCGGAGCTGCGGTGTTGCAGACGGGGCCTCGATTCAGGTCTCCTCCGCGACCGGCTCGGCCAGGGGTGCGGTCAAGGTCAGCGAAAACGTTCCCCAGGGACTTCTTTTCGCACCTCACCACTTCGAAGAGCTCAATGTCCAGCAGATGATGCCCCTCGGCCAGAACCGGGTCAGCGTCAAGGTCAGCAAAGCCTGACCTGCCATTTTCACCGATTAGAGAAGAGAAGCGCCCCGGCGGATACCGCCGGGGCGCTTCTCTTTTTTGTCTACCGAACGCGTTCGGAAGGTCTTTCCGTCTCCCGGGGCCTAGTGCTCAGAAAAGCCGAGGGCCACAAGGAGGCAACTGCCGTCGGCTATGACGTTGATGCCCTTCTCCCTGCACTTCTCAACGGCCCGGGGGCTTTCGGCACCGGGCTGCATCAAGATGTTCTCGAGACCCCGGGCTATGGCCTGTTCGACCACCACCTCGGTGACCTTCGGCGGGGTGACCACGGAGAGGCTTTTCACACCCTCCGGGAGGTTCGACACGCTGGCCACGCAGGGAATGCCTTCGACCGATTCAGCTGTCGGGTTGACCGGTATCGCCCTGCGACCGCATTGCAGGAGGCAGCGAAGAACCTTGTTGCCGAACTTGGAGCGGTCGGCAGAGGCCCCAGCCACGCCGAAGGCGTCCGCCGCCAGAAAAATCGCAATTTTTTCGGTCATGATCCGTTCCTTTCTTCGGTCATTTGCAGCAGTTTTCCTGCAAAGAAAGAATGACGCTGCCGGGGCGGGTGACCCTCTTCAATCTAGGCAGTCGGCCGAGGATTGTCAACAGGGGATCCTCCCCGCGGGAGAGTCGGCGCAGGGCCGGACACTGCTGCCCGTAAAAAACCGCCGGGGTGTGGCGCGTCGGGACCATGACCGCCAGTGGCTGATATGTCGTTCGTATTTTTTCTTAGAGGTTGGCAGGGGATTTGCGAATTCCTTTGCGCTGGAAAGGCCGATGGCAGGGCAATATGGTTTGCGGTGGGAGCCGACGCCTGTGACCGCTTCCGCCTCAAGGGGGTGGCCCGGGCGGTGCCCTCCGAAAGCGCTGAGGAGGCCTTGCGCGAGAGGCCTGACGATCTCGTTTTCTGACGGACCCACCCAGAACTTTTGTTTCAAGGCCGAGCGAAATGCTTTCGGCGATTGTGAAAAGGTGTTTGTTCAAGATCAGGGTGTCGCCCGCCCGGAAGGCATTATGTCGGTCGGTCCAGGACCATCGGGGTTTTTCCTCTGAACAGGGTTCGGACGAATGAGGTGTTATTTCAACACCTTGGTCTTTTGCATGGACGAGGTTGGCTATTAGTATCTATTTTTGATTTACAATAGAATATCTTTATGATGTAATCCTCTTCAGAAGCCCTAGGTTTAATCCTACTTTAGTTGTGCTTTTCTGTTTTCGAAGATTCTTTTTATCCGTTCTGTCTTTTGTTTCCATGATCGGGGCGGCCAAACGCCATTGAAATGTCCGGCGCACTGGATGGGTCCGTGCGGCAGACAATTTGTTGCCCGTTTAACGAAGGAGGAAGTGATGAGCAAGGGGGTTGGAGTTTTGAGGAATGTTTTTCTGGTCGGGTTTCTCGTCTTTTCGTTGGCCCTGGCCGGTTGCGGCGGGGGCGGTGACGGCAGTGAGATTTTGGACGATCTTTTCGGGGACGATACCACCAACCCCGGGGACGATTCGAACGGCGACGACACGGGCAGCCCCGGTTCCGTAGCCCTCACCACGAGCATCGCCGGCTACAACGACGCCTTCGAAGACGTGGTGGCGAAGAATCACGTCTTTGCCGTGGCCGCCCACGCCTGGGAGGGGGCCAACCTCGACGCCCTCAGCAACGCCGAGGCGATGGTCCTGCTGAATGCCTTTATCGACACCGGCGAGGATCTCGCCGCCGCCATGGAGGCCCTGAACGCCAGCGTCGACGCTGTTAGCGCGAGCAAGGGCGTTCTGAGCCTGGGTTCGGGACTGAGCATCCCCCAGAAAGGGGCGGGCGATGAGGCCCTCAACCTGGTGCCCGGCCTGGACAACGGACTCTCCCCCGGCCTGGTAAAGGCGGTGGGCGACCTGCCCAAGGCGGCTCTCGAGGACGTCAAGAAACTCATGGCGGAATATCCCCAGTACAACAACCCCGACTCGACCGATGCCGAGCTGTTCGCCCATGAGTTGAAGCAGGTCCGCCAGAAGCACCTGGTCAAGGCGGCCGAGACCGGCGTCTCCTCCTATATGGGGGTCTCCGGCGGCCTGATCGGCGCGGGCACCGCCGGTTACCTGATCTCCGCCGGGGTGATCACGGTCAGCGCTCCCGCCGCCGTCGTGATCGGCGCCGGGGCCCTCGGCGGCTACATCGGCGGGAAGATCATCAACTGGATGTTCACCCCCAGTTCCTGCTCCTCCAAGGCTTCGGATGTATGCACCCTGACGACCGGAAACATCGGCGCGGACGGGAAGATTCCCAACCTCTTCGGCGCCGGCGGCACCTTTGTCATGGAGATCGACGGCTATGCCCCGATCACCATCACCAACTTTCAGCCCCCCGCCAACGGCAAGGAGATGGTCATCGACTTCAAGCCGGTCCCCCTCGACGAGGTCGCGCCGGGCGAGACGATCACCGTCGATTTCGAGGAGGTCGTTTCCGTCTCCAACAGCTGCTCCGACATCGTGTCGGTGACCGCGGTGCCGAGCCCCCTCGACCCCGGGCCCTGGACGGACGTGACGGTCACCGCCACGGTCTACCCCGTTGTCTCCGGCTGCACCGTCTCCTTCAGCATGTTCGGCACCGACGACTACTCCAAGTCCGATTCCCCCGCTACCGATTCCTCGGGTGCGGCCTCCTTCCACATCCCGGGAGGCGCCGAAGGCGTCCACGACACGGTCACCATCAGGGCCAACGGCCTGACCAACACGGTCGTCTACACCTTCTAACCGGAGGGAAGCGGACCGGGGAAATCTTCCCGGGATAAAAAGACAGGGCCATGGACCGGGGCGACTCCCCGCGTCCATGGCCCTTTTTTTGGGTTCAACAGGGATTTTCCGGGGAGCACTCTCCCCCTGTGACGCCGCCGGAGCGGAGTGGATGAATTCGGAGAGACGCGGACGGATGTCCGAAGCCGAAGGCGAGTTTCCGTCCGTGCCGAATTCATCTGCGCAGCGCAGGGAACCCTAAGGGCAAGGCGCGGGGCGGCCTTCTTTGGGTTACCTTTCTTGGCCGATCAAGAAAGGTGACTCGCCTGGCGGGGCGAAACCCGCCGGCTTTTTCGTTTCTCGGCGGTAAACGGGACCTGGGGAGGCCCCTCCTTTCCCCTCAGTCCCCGTCGAGCATGCGCCCGAGGCCGCCGAGAACCGAGCCTTCGCCCTTGGCGCTCCCCCCGGCCTTCGGGGCGTGGGAGATGATCCGGTCGGCCAGTCGGCTGAAGGGGAGGCTCTGCATCCAGACACGGCCGTGGCCGCGCAGGGTGGCGAGAAAGAGACCCTCGCCGCCGAAGAACATGCTTTTGAGGTTGCCGGCCCGTTCGATGTCGTACTCCACCGTCGGCTCGAAGGCTACGAGGCAGCCGGTGTCGACCCGCAGGGTCTCGCCCTTCAGCTCCCGCTCGACGATGGTGCCGCAGGCGTGAATGAAGACCATGCCGTCGCCGCGCAGACGCTGCAGGATGAAGCCCTCTCCGCCGAAGAATCCGGCGCCGAGCCGGCGCTGGAAGGCGATGTCGACCTCGGTGCCGAGGGCGGCGCAGAGGAAAGAATCCTTCTGGCAGAGGATCTCGCCTCCCTGCCGGGCCAGGTTCATCGGGATGATCCGCCCCGGGTAGGGGGCGGCGAAGGCGACGTGGCGCTTGCCGACTCCGCCGTTGCTGAAGTGGGTCATGAAAAGCGACTCGCCGGTCAGGGCCCGCTTGCCGGCGCCCAGGAGTTTCCCCATGAGCCCTTGGTCGGGCTGTGAGCCGTCCCCCATCTTCGCCTCGAAGGCGATCCCCTCCTCCATGTAGTTCATCGCCCCGGCCTCGGCGATGACCGTCTCGCCCGGGTCGAGCTCGACCGTAACCATCTGCATGTCGTCTCCGACGATCTCGTAATCGACTTCATGGCATTTCATGCTGCGTCCTCCTTGTCGTGATTGTCTGGGTGGCTTCCTTCCTGGTTCTGATCAGGGAAGGACAAGGGCGATCAGGTCGAGCAGCGGCCCGGGAAGGATTCCCAGAAGCAGGGTGGCCGCCAGGCAGGCGGCCAGGGCGGTATGCTCTGCCGAGTTTCCGGCGGGCACCTCCGGGCCTTTCTCTTCGGTCATGAACATGGCCATTACCGGCCGCAGGTAGTAGGCGACGGAGACGAGGGAGGCGAGGGCCCCGAGGATCGCCAGGCCGACGTAGCCGGTTTTGACCGCCGCGTAGAAGATGCCGAACTTGCCGATGAATCCCGCGGCGGGAGGGATGCCGGCCAGGGAGAAGAGAAAGACCGCCAGGGCGCCGGCGCGATAGGGATGGCGGTAGCCGAGGCCGCGCAGGGCCGACAGGTCCTGGGGCTCGCCCTCGGGGCCCGAGAGAGAGGCGATTGTACCGAAGGCGCCGAGGGTGGCGGCGGTGTAGGATACCAGGTAGAAGAGGACCGCGCTTTCTCCGATCTCCCCGCTGGCGATCAGGCCGATCAGTACGTAGCCCATGTGCACGACCGAGGAGTAGCCGAGCATCCGCTTGAGGTTCTCCTGGCGCAGGGCGCAGAGGGTGCCGACGAGCATGGTCAGGGCCGACAGGAGCCAGAGCAGGGGCGTCAGGTCTCCTCCCGTCAGGGGGCCGGAGAGGAGGGGGACCAGGGCGGCGACCGTCGCTCCCTTGGAGCCGGCGGCGAGAATGCCCGTCACCGGCGCGGGGGCCCCCTGATAGACGTCGGGGGTCCAGAGATGGAAGGGGACGAGGGAGATCTTGAAGCCGAGGGCGACGACCAGCATCGCCCAGCCGGCCAGGCCGAGAGGGCGAAGGCGGCCGTCGGCGACGAGGCCCGCCATCGCTTCGGGGATGTGAAAGGTACCGGAGACCGCGTAGATCAGAGCGATGCCGAAGGCGAGAAAACCGGTGGCCACCGCTCCCATCACCAGGTACTTGAGGCCGGCCTCGGCCCCGTCGGGGCTTTCCTTGTGGAAGGCGATGAGGATGTAGAAGACCAGGGTGAAGGTCTCCAGGCCGAGGAAGACGCCGACCAGGGAGGTCGCCGAGGAGAGAAGGGCCATGCCGGCGGAGGCGAACAGGATCAGGGAGGCGTACTCGCCCGCGGGGAAATTCCGCTCGGGTCCGTAGCGCAGCGACAGCAGGAGGGTGAGTGCGCCCGCAAGAGACCACAGGACGGTGAAGAAGCGGGCATAGGGTCCCGTTCCGAACATTCCCGCCACCTCCGCCGCCGGGGGCGTAACCAGGGCGGCATGGAGGGCGGCGGCCAGGGCGATGCCGACCCCGGTGAGAAGGAGACTGCGGG
The DNA here is from genome assembly GCF_002868845.1 of Desulfuromonas sp. NCBI lineage: Bacteria > Pseudomonadati > Thermodesulfobacteriota > Desulfuromonadia > Desulfuromonadales > Desulfuromonadaceae > Desulfuromonas > Desulfuromonas sp. The sequence goes on along the minus strand of NZ_PKUB01000028.1, from coordinate 3,828 downwards.
AGGCGGGCCACCAGGCTCCCGCCATCAGCAGGGCGGTGGAGCCGAGGGCCAGGATCAGCACCGGCAGCAGGGAGGTCAGCTCGAGAAGGCTCACGGCAACCCTCCTTTCGGTGCCGATGCGAGGGAGTCCAGAAGGAGTTGCACCGGTTCGCGCAGCGGCTCCAGGAAGGGGGCGGGGTAGAGCCCCAGCCACAGGACCATCACCGCCAGGGGCACCAGCACCAGCCCTTCGCGCACGGTCATGTCCGGCCAGGGTTCCTTGTCCCGCGGTTCCCCCCAGATGACGCCCTGGGCCAGGCGCAGGGTGTAGGCTGCAGCGAAGACCACCCCGGCCATGCCGAGGGCTCCCCAGATGGGCCGGGCCTGGAAGGCGCCGACCAGGATGAGGATCTCGCCGGCGAAGTTGTTCAGACCCGGCAGCCCCAGCGAGGCGAGGCAGAAAAAGAGGAAGAAGGCGGAGAGGACGGGAATCCTGGCCCACAGCCCGCCAAGGCCGTCGAGGCGGCGGGTCCCCGCCCGGGCGTCGATCATCCCCACCAGGGCGAAAAGGGCCCCGGTGGTGATGCCGTGGTTGACCATCTGCAGAATGCTTCCCTCAAGGGCGGTGACGTTCCATGCGGCGATCCCCAGGATCACGAACCCGAGGTGGGCGACAGAAGAGTAGGCGACCAGGCGCTTGGCGTCCACCTGCAGGTAGGCGATCCAGGCGGCGTAGAAAATGCCGATCAGGGCGAGCAGGGCCAGCAGGGGGAGGGAGGTCAGGGCGACCTCCGGAAAAAGGGGAAATCCGAAGCGCAGCAGGCCGTAGACGCCGGTCTTCAGGAGCAGGCCTGCCAGAATCACCGATCCGGCGGTGGGGGCTTCGGTGTGGGCGTCGGGCAGCCAGGTGTGGACCGGGACGAGGGGGACCTTGACGGCGAAGGCCAGCAGGAAGGCGCCGAACATCCAGGGGGCCAACCCGGCGGGGACGGCCGTCTCCTGAAGGGCGGCCAGGGCGAAGGTCCAGTCCCCGGTCTGGCGGCCGTGCAGGACGTAGAGGCCGAGGATCGCCAGGAGCATCAGGAGGCTGCCGGCGAGTGTGAAGAGGAAGAACTTCACCGCCGCGTAGAGCCGTCGTTCGTGGCCCCAGATCCCGATGAGAAGGAACATCGGGATGAGCATGACCTCCCAGAAGAGATAGAAGAGGACCAGGTCGAGGGCGAGGAAGACCCCCAGGATGCCCGTCTCCAGCAGAAGAAGCAGGGCGTAGTAGAGGGGGCCGTGGCGGTCGATCTCCCGCCAGGAGATCAGCACCGACAGGACCAGAAGACAGGCGGAGAGCAGGACCAGGAGGAGGGAGAGGCCGTCCATGCCGACGGTGTAGCGGATGCCCCAGCGGCCGATCCAGGGGGCGTCCTCCCACCACAGCCAGCCCATGCCGGCGTTGCCCTGGATGAAGAGGCCCGCGGCCACGGCGAAGACCGCGACCGTGGCGGCCAGGGCGATCCAGCGGCAGGCCGCCGGGCGCCGGGCCAGGACCAGGCAAAGGAGGGCTCCGGCCATGGGGATGGCGAGGAGGAGGGTAAGCCAGGGGATGTGGGTCAGGTTGTGCATGTTGGCCTTTGTGTTCGATCGCAAAATATCGGGGTTGCGTCCCCGGACGACGCCTTACTCTCTTTGCTCGCCCAAAGAGAGTAAGCAGAGAAAGGGCGCCCCAACGACTTGCCCTGCGGGTTCCCTCCGCTGCGCGGATTTTTTGAGCGCGGGCAAGAACTCGCTTCGCTCAGACATTTGCCCTCGAATTCCTCAAAATATCCGCTTCGCTCCGGCGGCGTCGAAAGGGGGGGCACCTAAAAGCCTAGATACCAGATACCAGAAACGCGTTCATTATCCTTCTACCTTTTTCCTTTGTCCTCGCCCCCGCTATTTCACCAGCGCGATCAGCATCCAGCCGAGGACCGCCACAAGCCCCCAGGCTAGGCTCTGCAGGTAGACCGAGAGGCGGCCGGTGGTGAGGCGGCGCAGCCGCTCCCCCGCCCCCTGGCAGCCCGCGGCGGCCGATTCGAGCAGGCCGTCGATGACCGTCTGGTCGGCTCCTTTCCAGGAGAATGTCGCCAGGGCCCGGAAGGGGACGAGGACGGTTTTCTCCACCAGCCAGTCGGCGCCCCAGCCTTGCCGCAGGAAACGATTCGGGGCCGCCTCCCGGTCGCCCCTGAATCGAGCGTAGCGCCAGTGGGCGATGGCCCAGCCGGCGACCAGGATGGCTGCGGCGAGCCCGGCGAGGGTCCACTCCAGTTCGTGGGAGGCATGCACGGGGCGGCCCGCCAGGGGACCGAGCAGTCTTGTCAACGCTTCGTTGCCGCCGTAGAGGGCCGGCAGGTTGAGCAGGCCTCCCCCGAGCCCGAGTGCCGCAAGGGGCAGAAGGGTGATGCCCATGACCGGGGGCAGGTAGTGGCCGTGGTGCCTTTGCCGGGGCTCCCCGGCGAAGACCAGGTAAAGGAGGCGGAAGGTGTAGAAGGCGGTCAAAAGGGCGGTGAGGGCGCCCACCGCCCACAGCCCCCTGTAGAGGGGGGGGGCCGCGGTCAGGGTCGCCAGGAGGATGCCGTCCTTGGAGAAGAAGCCGCCGGTCAGGGGGAATCCCGCCAGGCACAGGCCGCCGGCGAGGAAACTCCAGAAGAGAAGGGGGCTTTTGCGCCGCATTCCCCCCATCCGGTAAATGTCGTTTTCGCCCCCGGCCAGGTGGATGACGCAGCCGGCGGCCATGAAAAGCAGCGCCTTGAAGAAGGCGTGGGTAAAGAGGTGGAACATGGCTCCCGAGACCGTTCCCGCTCCCACGGCGAGGAACATGTAGCCGACCTGGCTCATGGTCGAGTAGGCCAGCACCCGCTTGATCTCCCGCTGGGCCAGGGCGCAGGTCGCCGCGTAGAGTGCGGTCAGGGCGCCGACCGTGGCGATCGTAGCCATCGCCCCCGGGGAGAGGGAGACCAGGGGGAAGAGGCGGCACAGCAGGTAGACCCCTGCGGTGACCATGGTGGCGGCGTGGATCAGGGCCGAGACCGGGGTCGGGCCGGCCATGGCGTCGGGCAGCCAGGTCATCAGGGGAAGTTGGGCGCTCTTGCCGCAGGCCCCGCCCAGCAGCAGGAGAGAGAGCAGGGTGACGGTGGCGCAGGGCAGGTCCGCGGCACCGGCGTTCAGCGCCGAGATCGAGACCGTCCCGAGCAGGGCGAAGCTCCAGAGGACGGCGATGCCGAGGAAGACGTCCCCCACCCGGGTCACCAGGAAGGCCTTGCGGCCGGCGTCCGCGTTCTTTTCCTCCCGGTACCAGAAGCCGATCAGGGCGTAGGAGCAGAAGCCGACCCCCTCCCAGCCGAGGAAGAGGAGGAGCAGGCTGTCGGCCAGGACGATGACCAGCATGGCGAAGACGAAGAGGTTGAGCAGGGCGAAGAACCGGGCGAAGTCCCGCTCCTCCTTCATGTAGCCCGAGGCGTAGATGTGGATGAGGGTCGAGACGCTCGTCACCATGAGGGCCATGGGGGCCGAGAGGGGGTCGAAGAGGATCTCCACCGGCGCCCGGAAGGAGCCGCTCGCCAGCCAGGTATAGAGGGTGGCCCGGGTCCCCTCGCCGGCGCAGAGGGGCCACAACAGCATGGTCAGCAGCGTCGCCGCGGCCACGCTCGAAACGGAGATGGCTACCGCCAGGCGGCGCGGCAGGCGCGTCCCCAGGACCATGTTGAGCGCCGCCCCGGTCAGGGGCAGCAGGGGTATGAGGAAGAGCAGGTTCTCTTTCATCCCTTCATCCCGTCGAAGGCGTCGGCGTCGACCGTTCCCTTGCGGCGCCGCAGGTAGACC